>CAYUZM010000721.1:0-3888 GCA_964449665.1 uncultured Solibacteraceae bacterium | reverse complement strand
GCCGCCCGCGCCTAGCGCCGCCCAGAAACAAGACTGTGTGTTTGCCGGTAGTTGCCGAGCCGCAGTTACCGAGCCGCGACCGTGAGGGAGCGGTATCCGCATGGGCTTTCCCGCAACCTGCTAGATCCTCATCAACACCCCCGCCAGCAGAGCCGTCCGGTCCGCAATCCGCTCCACCAGGATGCTCTCGTGCGGAGCATGAGCCCCCTCCCCAACCGAACCCAACCCGTCCAGCGTCGCCACCCCCAGCGCCGCCGTAATGTTCCCATCGGACCCCCCTCCCGTGGACGACTCCTCCACCGCCACACCCATCTCCTTCGCCAGCCCGATCGCCAGCTTCGCCAGCCGCACCACACCCGCCGACCGCTCCATCGGAGGCCGGTTCAACCCGCCTTCCAACACTAGCCGGCACCGCTTGTCCACCGCCTTCAGCCTCCCAAACTGCTTCGACAGCTTCTCATAGTCCTTCAGCCTCGGCACGCGAATGTCGATCTCCGCCGTCGCCTCCTGCGCAATCACGTTTGACCGCGTCCCGCCCCGAACCACGCCCACATTCACCGTCACCCCGCGCGCCAAATCCGTGAACCTCGAAATCGCCTCCACCTGCCGCGCCATCTCCAGCACCGCGCTCGCCCCCGCCTCAAAGTCCACCCCCGCGTGCGACGCCACGCCCTCCACCTTCAGCCCATACCGCCCAATCCCCTTCCGCGCCGTCTTCAACTTCCCCGCCAACCCCGTCCCCGGCTCCAACACCAGCACCGCATCGCTCGCCTTCGCCATCTTCACCGTCAAATCCTGCGACGCGTGGCTCCCAATCTCCTCATCGCAGTTGATCTGCAGCACCACCTTCTTCGCCACCGGAACATCCAACTCCCGCAACGCCCGAACGGCAAACACCAACTGCGCCATCCCGCCCTTCATATCCAACACACCCGGACCCCACAACCGCCCCTTCTCCGCCCGCCACGGCATCCCCTTCAAAGTCCCCAAAGGCCAAACCGTATCGCTATGCCCCAGCGCCAATATCTGCGCCGTCTTCCGCTTCGGCCCCGGCAGATCGAACTCCACCAGCATGTGCCGCCCAAACCGCCCCGCCGCCACGGTCTTCACCTTCGCCACATCGGCTACGTGAGCCGCAAATAGATCGTTGAACCGCCCAATATCGGCCGCCGACTCGCTCGGCGACTCGCACTCCACCAACTCCCGCAGCATCGCCACCTGCGCAGCCTGTGAAGCCCGGGCAGCATGCAAGAGCGCAGGCATTCCCGCGCCTGCACGCCCGCCGCCCCCACTCCCCCTCATTGCTCCGGCCGCCGTCGTCTGCTTCTTCATCCCGTTCTTTTCCATGCAGACGCTATAATAGCGGCTTCACCCCAAATGGCAGAACTTGACATCCTCGCGATCCGCGCTCTGCTGCCGCATCGCTACCCGTTCCTTCTGGTCGACCGCGTCCTCGATCTCGGCGACGACTACATCATCGCCATCAAGAACGTCACCGCCAACGAACCCCAGTTCACCGGCCACTTCCCCGACTACCCCATCATGCCCGGCGTCCTCATCATTGAGGCCATGGCCCAAGCCGCCGGCGTGCTCGTCCTCGGCAAAATCGAGGACCGCGCCAACAAGCACGTCTTCCTCGCCCGTGTCGATGAAGCCCGCTTCCGCCGCCCCGTCGTTCCAGGCGACCAGATGCGCATCGAAATCAAAGTCGTCCACGGCCGCCCCACGCGCATCAAGGCTCAGGGCAAGGCCTTCGTCGGCGACCAGTGCGTCGCCGAAGCAATGCTCGTCTGCGTGCTCCAGGATAAGGGCGGAGCTTCCCAAACCTAGCTCCCGAAGGGCGCCCATGCCCATTCACCCCACGGCCATCATCGACCTCGCCGCCCGCATCCACGCCGATGCCAATATCGGCCCCTACTGCATCGTGCGGGGCGAAGTCTCCATCGGCGCGCGTACCCGCCTCATCGCCCACGCCTTCCTCGAAGGCCCGCTCACCATCGGCGAAGACAATACGTTCTTCCCTTACTGCTCCATCGGCGCCGAACCGCAGGACATGAAGTTTAAGGGCGAACGCTCCGAAACCAAAATCGGCAACGGCAACCGCTTCCGTGAATTCGTCACCGTCCATCGCGGCACCGAAGGCGGCGGCCTCGTCACCTCCCTCGGCGACGACAACCTCCTCCTCGCCTACACCCACGTCGCCCACGACTGCACCGTCGGCAGCCACAACATCTTCTCCAACGGCTCCACCCTCGGCGGCCACGTCGTTGTTGGCGATTGGGTCGTCCTCAGCGGCCTCTGTGCCGTCCACCAGTTCTGCCGCGTAGGCAGCCACGCCATCATCGGCGGCGGCAGCATCATCACCCAGGATGTCGCGCCCTATTCCATGACCGTCGCCCCGCGCGATGCCAAACTCTTCGGCGCGAATAAGGTCGGCCTCCAACGCCGCGGCTTCTCCGAGGACACCATCAACGCCCTTCACAAGGTCTTCCGGCTCCTAGGCTCCAAAACCCTCAACACCTCGCAAGCCATCGAACGCATCCGCGCCGAAGTCCCCCAAACCACCGAGGTCGTCGAGGTCCTCGACTTCATCGAACGCTCCACGCGCGGAGTCATCAAGTGAGCGAGCCTCCCGCCCACGCAAGCTCTCCACCCTCCGCACGCCGCTACGCCATCCTCTGCGGCAACGGCCGCTTCCCCGTCCTCGCCCTCGAAGAAGCCCGCAAGCTCGGCCACAACCCCGTCGCCATCTGCATCCGCGGCGAAGCCTCGCCCGACATCGAACGCCTCGCCCCCAACTGCCACTGGGTCACCATCGCCGAACTCGGCAAGCTAATCGACATCTGCCACAAAGAGAACTGCGCCGACCTCATGATGGCGGGCCAGGTGAAGCACGTCTCCATCTTCAGCGGCCTCACGCCCGACTGGCGTCTCGCCCGCGTGCTCTTCAAGGCCGCCACCAAGAACACCGACTCCCTCATCGGCGGCGTCATCGACGAACTCGCCCGCGAGAACATCCGCGTCGTCGATTCCACCTCGCTCCTCAAGTCCCAACTCGCCGCCGTTGGTCCGCTCACCGGCCGCAAGCTCACCGCCGAAGAGGAAGCCGACGTGAAGTACGGCCGCCGCATCGCCGCCGCGCTCTCTGGTTTCGACGTCGGCCAATCCGCCGCCATCTGCGACAAGGCCTGCGTCGCCCTGGAAGCGATGGAAGGCACCGACGAGATGCTCCGCCGCGCCGCGTCACTCACCTCCGGCCGCCGCCTCACGCTCGTGAAAGGTTCCCGCCGCCGCAAACACCTGCTCTTCGACGTTCCCGTCCTCGGCCTCGCAAGCATCGCGGTGCTCCAGGAAACCAACACCACCGCCGTCGCCGTCGATGCCGGCCGCACGCTCTTCCTCGACAAGGACGACATGCTCGCCCGTGCCCGCGACGCCCGCATCGCCATCGTCGGCTACCCTCCGGAAGAATAACCATGCCCCCACCCGAATCTCCCGCCTCCGCCAGCCACCCCGCCGCGAGTCCGCCCTCTGCCAGCCACCCCGCCGCGAGTCCGTCCTCTGCCAGCGAGCCCACCGCGCGCCCCGCCACCGCGCACCCCACCAACCCCGGCTCCCCCCTCCCCCGCATCGCCGTCGTCGGCTGCGGCGCCTTCGGCCGCAACCACCTCCGCGTCGTCCGCGACTCTACCCGCGCCCACCTCGCCGCCGCCGCCGCCACCGACGCCGACCGCCCCCAGGCCGCCGCCGTCTACTTCGGCTGTCCCGCCGTCACCGATCTCACCCAACTCCCCCCCCCAGACCGCCCCCCCATCGTCCCCGGCCCCATCATCCACCACCCCACCGTCACCCCCGCCCTCCTCGACACCCGCCTCCTCCCCCCTCTCC
>CAYUZM010000720.1:0-3898 GCA_964449665.1 uncultured Solibacteraceae bacterium | reverse complement strand
GCCAGGTGGCGCTGGATCTCGCTCCGGCTTTCCTCGAAGCTGGCGCGGTAGAGGGCGCCCGAAGTGGCCGATGAATCGAGCAGCGCCTCGCGAACCGTGATGCTCACCCGGTAGACGTGCCGCTCCACTTCCTCCAGATGGCGCTGCGTATCGCGCTGAGCCGCTTGCAGGCGGTGGATCTCCGGGTAGATGGTGGCGGTCCGGCGCAGCACCACCAGGCCCGGCAAAAAGGAAAGCGCGAGCAGTGAGCCGATGCCGAGCAGGAACACCGGCCAGGTTCGAATTCGAAGCGATTTGCGCAAAGATTTAACGGCTATTGGGCCGCGCCATCGGCCTACGGGACGTTTGGTCCCGATCTCCCCCCCCTTTGCCGGCAAATCCCGGTCATCGGGGGGATGGGCCATTGAACACCTCTGCCTTTATAACTGAGAACGATGCGTTTGCGCCAATCGGCAACCTTCGGCCTGGTGGCAACTCTTGCCGCTGTACAGGCGTTCGGACAGCTTCGCGCTCACGCGGAACTGGTGCTCATCAACGCGAGCGTCGCGGATCGGGATGGCCGGTTCGTCACCGGACTCGATGCCTCCCGCTTTCAGGTGTTCGACGAGAAGCGTCCGGTGGCAATTCGTTCATTCTCCATGGACGACGCTCCCGTCACCACGATCATCCTGCTGGACGCAAGCGAGAGCATGAAGCGAAACATCGGGCATGCCCGCGCGGGGTTGAGTCGGTATCTGAGCGCCGCTATTCCGGGCGACGAGTTCTGCCTGATCGCGTTTGCAAAGAACGTGGGCAATCCATGTGGATTCACGGCCAACACCGAAGCGGTTCAACAGCAGGCCGCAAAGGCCGTTCCTGACGGGCGCACGACGCTGGTGGACGCTCTCATGCTCGGCTTGAACGAGATCAAGAAGGGAAGAAACGCCCGGAAGGTACTGCTCATTCTGTCCGACGGAATCGATACCGGCAGCCGGTACAACTGGCGCGAAGCGCGGCGGTTGGCCGAGGAGACAAACGCCTGCCTGTATGCGGTGGTTCCCAAGTCGTGGGACGATCGCGACGGCCATTCGCTGCGGCACCTGGAACACGTGGTCGAAACCACGGGCGGGGCCCTGTATGAGATTACGGACGGCAGGAGCTATCCGGCGTTTCTCAACGAACTCGACATTCGCCGGCAGTATCTGATCGGTTTCACGCCGTCCCAGCCGGCGCGAGACGGCAAGTACCGGCGGGTGAATGTGCAACTGAGCGGAGCGGGTAAGACGAACATGCGGGTTCATTGGCGGCGCGGTTACTACGCCTCCGATGAGAACTACGGAAGGCCATGAAGCGAAATCAAACCAGTGCCGCACTCATCGCGGCGGCCGCCATCATCGGCGCGGGCTGCGCGCGGCAAGCGCCGAACGCCGTGCGGGCATCCAACGAAAAGCCCGCATCCGTCGCCGTGGTACGCGCCGAACGCCGCACGCTATCCCGATCGATGGAGCTTGCCGCCGAGTTCCGCGCCTACCAGGAGGTGGACGTTCACGCGAAAGTGGCCGGCTACCTGAAGAGTATCGCCGTCGATATGGGCGACCGCGTGCAGGCCGGACAGGTGATCGCGACTTTGGAAGTGCCCGAGTTCGCCGAGGAGTTTCTGGAGGCGACGGCGCGCGAGAAGCGAAGCCAGTTGGATGTGGTGCGGGCCCGTTCGGAAGTGAATCGCGCGCAGGCCGCCTACGACATCACGAGAATTTCGCTCGGCCGGATTGAGCGGGCGGCAAAGGCTCGCCCAAACATGATCGCCCAGCAGGAGATTGACACGAGCGCCGCCAGGTTTCACGAGGCCGAAGCCCAGTTGGCAACCGCTAAGGCCACGCTTGCGGCGTTGGAACAACAGGTGCACGTCAGTTCGGCGAGCAGCGCCCGTGTCAAAACGATGATCGGCTACTTGCGCATCGCCGCACCGTTCAGCGGCGTGGTCACCAAGCGGTATGCCGACACCGGCGCGATGATTCAAGCCGGGACTGCCTCACAGTCGCAAGCGTTGCCCGTGGTGCGGATCGCGCAGGTTGACCGCTTGCGCTTGAATCTCCCCGTACCCGAATCAATCGTTTCGCGGATTCGTGTGGGTAACCCTGTCGAGGTCCGTGTCGACTCCTTGCAGCGCGTGTTCCAAGGGCGGGTCTCGCGCTTCGCCGGGCAGTTGAAGTCATCGACACGGACGATGGATACCGAAGTGGATATCGACAACACGGGCGGCCTGATCCGGCCGGGCATGTACGGCTATGCCTCGCTTGCCTTGGAAAGCCGCCCGAGCGCGCTCGCCGTCCCGGTGCAAGCGGTGAGCCGGGGCGTCACGCCTTCGGTGATGATCGTGAATGCAAAGGGAAGGATTGAGGATCATCCGGTAAAAATCGGACTGGAGACGCCGAATTTTGCCGAGATCCTGTCGGGAGTCAAGGAAGGTGACCTGGTCGTCACCGGGAGCAGGACGGGATTGAGGGTAGGGACGCCCGCGGCGCCGAAGATTACCACCGCCTCCGAAATCCGGGGAGACCACTAGCGTGGCCGGCTTCTCCATCCGCAATCCCTACCTCATCGTTGTTCTGTGTCTGGTTCTCACCGTGGTCGGCGTGACCGCGGTGGGCCGGATGCCGGTCGACCTTTTTCCTCCCATCAAGATTCCCGTGGTGGTGGTGGCGACGTTCTACTCCGGAATGCCGCCCGAACAGATCGAGGCCGACATCACGGGCCGGTTTGAACGGTTCTTTACGCTGGCCAGCAACATCGAGCACATTGAATCGCGTTCACTGCCCGGCGTGAGCCTCATCAAGGTTTACTTCCAGCCAGGCGCGGACGCAGACGCGGCGGTAACGAGCATCTCCAACCTGGCCATGGCGAATCTCAGGCGCCTGCCCGCGGGCACTCTGCCCCCGGTTGTCTTGAAGTTTGACGCCTCCAGTCTGCCCGTGTGCCTGATTACGCTCAAGGGCGACGGCCTCAGTGAAACGCAATTGCGCGACGCCGCGCAGTACGCGGTGAGAAACCAGGTGGCCAACGTCGCCGGTGCCTCGGTGCCGCAGCCCTTCGGCGGGCGCTATCGCCAGATCATGGTGTATGTCGATCCAGTCAAGCTCGAAGCCCATCAGCTCAGCCCAATGGATGTCGTGCGCCAGGTCAACGAGAGCAACCTGATTCTGCCCGCCGGCGACGCGCGCATCGGACCGCTGGACTACAGCCTCTACACCAACAGCCAGGCCGAGACCATCGAAGACATCGCGCGCATTCCGCTGAAGGCTCTCGGCGGCGGCATCGTCACGGTCGCCGACGTCGGAGAAGCCCGCGACGCGCAGCAGATTCAGAACAACGTCGTCCGCGTCGACGGCCAGCCGTCGGTCTACCTTCCCGTGCTCAAGCAAGGCGGCGATACGAACACGATCTCCGTGGTGGAAGGCATCCGGAGCGCCGTCTCAAAACTGGTGGACATCCCCGAGCAGTTGGAGGCCGCGGTCGTGTTCGACCAGTCTATCTACGTCAAGCGGGCCATCGAGACGCTCATTCACGAAGGTGCGCTCGGGCTGATCATGACGGCTTCGATGATTCTCATCTTCCTCGGCAGCTACCGCGCCACGGTCGCCGTTTGTCTGTCGATTCCCCTTTCGGCGCTGGCGACGTTCCTCATCATCTCGATGGGCGGTGGCACGGTCGACACCATGGTGCTGGGCGGATTGGCGCTGGTCTTCTCGCGCGTCATCGACAACTCGGTGGTCGTGCTGGAAAACATCTACCGTCACCTGGAACTCGGGCTCGCACCCGCCAAGGCCGCCGAGCAGGGAGGCCGCGAAGTGGCGCTTCCCGTACTGGCGGCAACGCTTACCACGGCCATCGTCTTCTTTCCCGTCGTCTTCCTCTACGG
>CAYUZM010000719.1:0-3914 GCA_964449665.1 uncultured Solibacteraceae bacterium | reverse complement strand
TCGACTTTCGCGGTATCCAGGACGCATTCATGCGTGATAAAGGCATTGACTATTTCGAGAACACCCGCCGCGCAACTTATGTTCAGCAACAGTACGCGATCGACAACCCACTTGGGTTCAAGGACTATGGCCCTTGTTGTTGGGGGATCACAGCAAGCGAGGGTCCGGGCCCCGTCACCATCAAAATAGACGGCATTGAACGGCAGTTTTTCGACTACGTCGGGCGCGGCGTGCCCTACGGACCCGACGACGGCACACTGTCACCGTGGGCTTTGGTGGCATCGCTGCCGTTCGCACCAGAAATCGTCCTGGCCTCGATCCACCATTGCATTCATCAGGCGAGGCTGACCGAATTCAACTCCTACGGCTTTAAAGCATCTTTCAATCCTTCCCATCCCGGAACGCTTGGCAATCCTTATGGGTGGTGGGTCTCGCCGTGGCATTACGGCATTAATCAAGGGCCGATCGTTCTGATGATTGAGAATCATCGAACGGGATTGTTGTGGCAACTGATGCGAAGCTGCCCATACATCGCTCTGGGCTTGCGGCGGGCGGGATTTGGCGGAGGGTGGCTATGACCGCCGTTGTCCTTAAATCGCCGTACACGAGAAATCGATGAGGAGTTCCTCCTCCCGGAACGTGAAAGCCTTGCCAGAGCGCGGGTCCAGGACATTGTTGGAAAGTGAGCCGCCCTAAAAAGGGCCGCCGACCAGATTATGAAAGCGACGGACAGGATTCTATGATGAACCACGACGGATGGATGGGCGGTGGAATGTGGATTTGGACGGTGATCGCCGTACTGGTGGTCGTGCTGCTGGTAGTGGTGATTAACAAGATGTCCAATAAATGAGCGGACTTCAGTCTGCTTTCCAGTGAAAGGAACCACCCCAAATGAAGGACCACGAACACCCGAGCGAAAAGCAGCCCGACACTAAGCCGTCGACGGACGAGGTGGCCAAGAGGGCATACGCCATCTATTTAGAAGAAGGCCGGCCGCAGGGACACGCTGAGCAAAATTGGCTGGAGGCCGAAACGAAGTTAGGCGCAGGGAAAAAGACACCGCATTCCGGTCCCGGCCACCATGCCCATATGGCGGCTGATTTCCGGAAACGGTTCTGGATCTCGCTGGTCCTGACCCTACCGATTCTCGCCCTGTCGCCGATGCTCCAAACGCTGGCGGGTCTTCGCGAAGCCGCCCGTTTTCCCGGCGACCTGTTTGTACTGTTCGGACTTTCCTCCGCAGTCTTTTGGTATGGCGGTTGGCCGTTTCTCAAAGGGTTTTTCGAGGAACTCAAGGCCCGCCGTCCGGGGATGATGACGCTCATCTCCGTCGCGATCGCCACGGCGTATCTTTACAGCAGCGCTGTGGTGTTCGGCCTGACCGGCAAGATGTTCTTCTGGGAGCTGGCATCGCTCATCGACATCATGTTGCTCGGGCATTGGATTGAAATGAAGTCCGTCATGGGCGCCTCGCGGGCTTTGGAGGAGTTGGCCAAGCTCATGCCCTCCGACGCGCACAAGCTCATGGCCGACGGCAGCGTGAAGGACGTGCCGCTGAACGAACTGGCGGTGGATGACAAGGTCCTGATCAAGCCCGGCGAAAAGATTCCCGCAGACGGTGTCATCGTGTCCGGAGAGAGTTCGGTCAATGAGGCGATGCTCACCGGGGAATCGACTCCCGTTTCCAAGAAGAGCGGCGGCAAGGTCATTGGCGGAGCAATCAACGGGGAAGGCTCGTTGACAATCGAGGTCAAAGGCACCGGCAAGGATTCATTTCTGTCGCAGGTAATTGATCTCGTCAAGCAGGCTCAGGAGAGCAAGTCGAAAACCCAGGATCTCGCGAACACCGCGGCGCTGTGGCTCACCATAGTCGCCTTGGGGGGCGGCGTGATCACCTTCGTTGTCTGGCAGGTTCTCATGGGCAAGGAGTTCGCGTTTGCCATCGAACGCACGGTCACCGTCATGGTAATCGCCTGCCCGCACGCGTTGGGCCTCGCCGTGCCGCTGGTAGTGGCCGTCTCCACGGCATTGGCTGCGAAAAACGGTCTATTGATTCGTAATCGCGTGGCTTTCGAAGGTGCTCGCAAGCTGCAAGCCATCATTTTCGATAAGACCGGCACGCTGACGGAGGGTCGTTTTGGCGTGACCGACACGCTGGTACTTTCGCAGGACATCGACGAAGAAACGCTGCGCAAGTACGCGGCCTCCGTGGACGCGCACTCTGAACATCCCATCGCGAAGGCTATTGCGGCCGCTTCGGAAAGGAAGATGTCCGTCGAGAACTTTAGAGGCATTCCAGGAAAAGGCGCCGAAGGAAGGGTCGAGGGCAGAGAGGTCAAGGTTGTTAGCCCGGGTTTCTTGCGTGAACAGAACATCGATCTCAGCGACAAACGCATCGAGCCACTACAAGCCCAAGGCAAAACGGTCGTGTTTGTTCTCGTTGACGGGGAGTTGAAAGGGGCGATTGCCCTCGCCGACATCGTCCGGCCCGAGGCGAAGCAAGCCATCGATGCGCTTAAGGCGTTGAACATCCGTTGCATGATGCTCACGGGCGATAACAAAGCGACTGCCAAATGGGTCTCGGACCAAGTGGGGCTGGATGAATACTTCGCCGAAGTCCTTCCCCAGGACAAAGCCGCCAAAGTCAAAGAGGTGCAATCGCGAGGCGTCTTAGTAGCCATGACTGGCGACGGCGTGAACGATGCCCCTGCTTTGGCACAAGCCGATGTGGGGATCGCCATTGGAGCCGGTTCCGATGTGGCTGTCGAGACCGCCGATGTCATTCTGGTGCGAAGCAATCCGCTGGATGTCGTGGCCATCGTGCAGCTTTCTCGCGCCACATTTCAAAAAATGATTCAGAACCTTCTCTGGGCTACGGGCTACAACGTCGTCGCTATTCCGCTGGCGGCCGGAGCGCTTTACGCTTGGGGCGTGCTGCTCACTCCCGCGCTCGGCGCCGTGCTGATGTCCGCGAGCACGGTGATCGTAGCCATCAATGCGCGATTGCTCAGGTTGAAGACGTGACCTTGCCAGGCAAACAAAATCCTGGCATGTTCATCAATGATCAATTCAGAGGTTAAGCAAACCCAGTGAAGCTGGCCACGCACAAGACCGTCGAGGCAAACCGCGAGGCGTTTTCTCTTCTCACGATAAACGGGGGCTCGTCGAGCATCCGGTTCTCCGTGTATGAGGGGGGCGAAACGCTGCGGCGGTCGCTCGATGGGAAGGTCGATCGCATCGGTTTAAGTGGCACGAACCTGGAGATCAACGATTCGGCTGGAAGACCGCAGGTCCCACTCCGGCTGGCCGCAGCCGACCATCGCACGGCGGTAGGTTTTCTGCTGGACTGGCTTGAGGCGCAGCCGGTCTTCGCGTCGGTCAAAGCTGCGGGACACCGCGTTGTGCATGGCGTCAAGCATTCAGAACCGGAGCGGGTCACGCCGAAGCTGCTCGCGGAACTGCACCGCAACACTCAGTATGCCCCTGACCACCTGCCGCGCGAACTCGGGCTGATCGAGGAACTCCTCCGGCGGCGTCCAAAACTGCCCCAAGTGGTGTGCTTTGACACCGCGTTTCACCGCACGATGCCCAGGGTCGCGAAGTTACTGCCGATTCCGAGACGCTATGCGGCAAAGGGCGTCGAACGCTACGGCTTCCACGGCCTGTCCTTCGCCTATCTGATGGAGGAACTCGACCGCCTCGACCCCGCTGCCGCGAAGGGCCGCGTGATCCTGGCGCATCTCGGCAGTGGCGCAAGCCTGGCTGCCGTGCGCCATGGCAAGAGTGTCGATACCAGCATGGGATTCACACCCACGGCAGGATTGGTAATGGGTACCCGCGCGGGTGACCTGGATCCGGGTCTGGTTTACTACCTGGCGCGCACCGGGCGCATGACCGCGACGCAATTTCAGCAG
>CAYUZM010000718.1:0-3915 GCA_964449665.1 uncultured Solibacteraceae bacterium | reverse complement strand
AGTTCGAGTTCATCGACGAAAACGTCCAACTGGCCAAATCCTTCTCGCCGCTCTCCAAACCGACCATGAAGGACCTCAGTGGCAAACTCGCCACCAAACACAAGGCCGCAATCGACCGCTTCTTCGAAAATCACATCGACGCCTAGTCCGCGCCGCGCGTGAGTGCCGCCGGCCCCGCGATCGCGCATCGCACAACTACGGCCCGGCCCCGCGTACGCTGACCCGGCTCCGTATTCACCAAGCCCGGCGCGCTTTCACCAAGGTGGCGCATTACTCACCAAGCCCGGCGCCGCACTCACCAAAGCCGGCGTGGCACTCGCACCGCCCAACGCACGCCAGATATAATTGCCCTGTGAAGAGACACCTCGTCTTCTGCGGAATCGCTGCGCTCATCCTGTCCTCCTGCGCCAAGGACATCCAGAATAAGGACGCCGTGCGCCAGGGAGTCGTCAATCACCTCCAGGCGCGCAAGAACCTCGACCTCGACCTCAGCTCCATGCAGGTCGAAGTCACCGCCGTCACCTTCCGCGAAAACGAGGCCGATGCCACCGTCAGCTTCGTTCCCAAAGGCGGTTCGCCCGCCGCCGGAATGTCGATGAAATACACTCTCGTCCGCAACGGCGCGGCCTGGGAAGTCAAACAGAAGGCCGAAGCCACGAACAACCCCCACTCCGGCGGCGCCGTCGCTCCGCCTCCCGTCGAACCCGGCGCCACCACACTGCCACCCGGCCATCCGCCCATGCCCTCCACTGGAAGCGCACCGCCCGCCACCGGAGGCGCTAAAAAGTGAAGCCGGTTGCCATCCTCGGCGGAGGTCCCGCTGGGTCGACCTGCGCCGAACGGTTGGCATCGGCCGGTATGAAGGTCGTCCTCCTCGACGAAAAACTCGCCTGGGAAAAGCCCTGCGGTGGCGGCATCACGCACAAGGCCTACCTGCAATATCCCTACTTGCGCGAAAACGCCACCCCCAAACAAGCCATCACCGAAACCCTCTTGATGGCTCCCAAATCGGGCACCGCCAAGCTCAACCTCGGCAATCCCCTCCTCATCTACTCCCGCCTCGATCTAAACGACATGCTCCTCCGCCGCGCCTCCCAGGCCGGCGCACAGCTTGAAAAAACCCGCGTCCAAGGCATCGACCGCACCGGCGACGGTTGGCGCATCCGCACCCGCGACGGCGCCTTCGACGCCAGCTACTGCGTCCTCGCCACTGGTGCCCGCAACCCCCTCCGCGACTTCGGCACCGTCTTCACCGCCCACGACACCATGTGCGCCCTCGGCTACTACGTCGAAGGCTCCCTCGATCGAATCGACCTCCAATTCCTCCCCCAGTTCGAAGGCTACATCTGGGTCTTCCCCCGCTGCGGCCATCTCTCCGTTGGCATCTGCGGCAAAGGCGTCGCCACGCCCGTCTTGCGCAAGTGGCTCGAAGATTGGATGACCCGCAAAGGCTATCGCTGGCAAGGCGCACGCTTCTACGCCCACCTCATCCCCTCTCTCCGCTCGGAAGCCCTCCTCGACAACCGCATCAGCGGCGACGGTTGGCTCGCCGTCGGCGACTCCGCCGGCTTCGTCGACCCCATCACCGGCGAAGGCCTCTACTACGCTGTCCGCTCCGGCGACCTCGCCAGCCAAATCGTCCTCAACGAATCCATCGCCCCCGCCTCAAAGGCCGCCGCCTATCGCGACCTCGTCCGCTCCGACTTCCTCGACGACCTCTACATCGCCAGCCGCCTTTGCCACCGCTTCTACACCGGCAAAATCTTCTTCGGCCAGGTCACGGACCGCATGGTCCAACTCGTCCGCCGCAGCCGCCGCTTCGCCGACCTCATGCGCGACCTCTTCGCCGGCTCTCAAACCTACACCGGCCTCCGCGAACGAGTCTGGGGCAATTTCAAAACCGGCGGCCTTGAACTCCTCTTCCACGACGAATCCCGCCTTCCCCAGGAACAATAACGCTCTCCATGAAGACTCCCAACTCCGACCGCCTGCTCGAACGAGCGCGCCAGTTCATCCCCGGTGGCGTCAATTCGCCTGTCCGCGCCTTCCGCGGCGTCGGCGGAACGCCCCGCTTCATCGAACGCGGCGAAGGATCGCGCATCTACGACGCCGACGGCAACTCCTATATCGATTACGTCTGCTCCTGGGGCCCCCTCCTCTTCGGCCACCGCCCCAAAATCGTCATCGACGCGCTCACCAAGGTTCTCGAAATCGGCACCAGCTTCGGCGCCCCCACCGAGCGCGAAATCGAACTCGCCGAACTCATCGGCCAGCTCGTCCCCTCCATGCAAATGGTGCGCCTCGTGAACTCCGGCACCGAAGCCACCATGAGCGCCCTCCGCCTCGCCCGCGGTTTCACCGGCCGCGACCTCTGCGTCAAGTTCGAAGGCTGCTACCACGGCCACGTCGATTCGCTGCTCGTGAAGGCTGGCTCCGGCATCGCCACGCTCGGCCTCCCCGATGCCGCTGGCGTTCCCAGCGCGTTCGCCGAAACCACCATCGCCATCCCCTTCAACTCCATCGCCGCCGTTGAATCCACCTTCGCCAAACATGGCGATCAAATCGCCTCCGTCATCGTCGAGCCCGTCGCCGGCAATATGGGCTGCGTCCCGCCCGCCCCCGGCTTCCTCGAAGCCCTCCGCGCCCTCTGCACCAAACACGGCGCACTGCTCATCTTCGACGAAGTCATGACCGGCTTCCGCGTCGCCCGCGGCGGCGCGCAGGAGCGCTTCAACATCAACCCCGACCTCACCACCATCGGCAAAATCATCGGCGGCGGACTCCCCATCGCGGCCTACGGCGGCCGCCGCGACATCATGGAAAAAATCGCGCCTACCGGCCCCGTCTATCAGGCCGGAACCCTCAGCGGTAACCCCCTCGCCGTCGCCGCCGGTATCGCCATGCTCGGCCACCTGCGCGATCATCCCGAGGTCTACGACATCCTCGAAGCCCGCGCCGCGCAACTCTTCGCCAACACCCCCGCCGGACTCACCGTCAATCGCGTCGGCGCCATGTTTACGCTCTTCTTCACCGATCAACCCGTCACCAATTACGAATCCGCGAAAACAAGCGACACAGCCCGCTTCGCCCGCTACTTCCACCATATGCTCGACGGCGGCGTCTACCTCGCCCCCTCGCAGTTCGAAGCCGGCTTCGTCTCAACCGCGCACAGCGAAGCCGACATCAAACATACGGTGGATCGTGCGGCGGAGTTCTTCGCGAACGAGCCGCGCTAACCAGCGCCCAGCCGCTCACCACGCAAATCGCCGCGAACCCGCTCAGGCTCCAGAACACCACCCGCCGCCGCGTCTCTGCCGGCAACTCGCGCGGCGTAAACGTCAACCGTTCGTCGAACGCAACCGCGATCTTCACTTTCACCTCCGACGCCCCCCGCCCCTCCAGCCGGTTGTCCAACAACACCTGATAGTGCCCCGGAATCGAAACCGAATATCGGAAATTGCCCTTCTCGGTGAACGAAGACGCCGCCAGCACCCGGTCGCTCTTCCCCTTGCTGAACCGCTCCACATCCTCGCTCGTCATCAGCACCACGCGAACCGCCGACCGCCCCTTCAAGACTTCGTGCGTCACCTCAATCGTCGCCGGACGCTGCTGCAAATCCTCCCGGATCGCCCGCCACTGCGACCGCGGCACTTTGATCACGTCGTCAAACAAAACCACCGACTCGCCCGCCGCCAACAGCAGCAGTAGCAAAGCGATCATCGCCGCCCCCCACCATGCGACAGACCTCCCGTTCTCTCGGCCCCCCCCCCCAAACCCCCACCGTGCGGTAGACCCCCCCGTCCGTCGGCCACCCCCGCCGCCCCCCCCCCCCCCACTACAACAAAACTCCTGGATGACAATATCGCGGATCCCGGTTTCCAAGCCTCTCCCGTAGACCTGCCCCTCTTGAAATCC
>CAYUZM010000717.1:0-3918 GCA_964449665.1 uncultured Solibacteraceae bacterium | reverse complement strand
AGCCTCTGGCTCGCCACCATGGACGGCCTCGCCGTCCGCGATCCCAAAGGCAATTGGAAGCACATCACCTCGTTTGCCGGAGAGCCCGCCGGCCTGCTCACCGGCGTCCGCGAAGACTCATCCGGCCACGTCTGGGTCGTCAGCGGCGCGGGCTTTCGCGGCGCCTGGCGCTGGGATGGCAACTCCTGGCGTCACTTCGGCCCCGCGCAAGGCCTCCCCGATGCCGGCATCCACCGTATCTTCCGCGACCGCGGCGGCGCCCTCTGGTTCCTTGCCACCGCCGCCGCCTCACCCCGCGCCCGCCTGGAAGCAGGCGCTTACCGCTTCGACGGCAGCCACTTCGAACGCTGGAGCCTCGGCCGCGGCCTCCTCTCCAATGCCGTCCTCTCCATGGCCGAAAGCGAAAACGGCGATCTCTACTTCGGCACCCGCACCGGCATCAGCCGCCTCCGCAACGGACGCTGGCGCCATTGGACCATCCGTGACGGCCTAACCCGCGCGACCATCTTCACGCTCGCCGTCGATGCCTCCGGCCGCCTCTGGTTCTCCACGCGCGCCGACGGCATCGGCTACCTCGACCGCGACGGCCGCCCCCGCTACATCACCACCAACGAAGGGCTCGCCGGCCCCGAAGCCTGGGAGATCGCCTCCGACGCGAAAGGCCGCCTCTGGGTGGCGACCCAATCCGGACTCTCCCTGCTCGAACGCGGCCGCTGGTCCCGCTTCCTCAACTCCTCCGGCCTTCACAATCTCCACCTGTGGCCCATCGCCGTGCGCGGCGAAGAGGTGTGCGTAGGCTCCCTCGGCGGCGGCCTGTTCTGCGCCAACACCGCGCAAATCGGACAAACCCACTCCAAAGCCGTCCTCGCCGAACCCGAAGTGCGCCACCAGTTCACCATCTTCCGCTGGCAGCCCTTCAGCCAGTGGGGCGCCTATCCCTCCTCCGAAATTCAAACCCGCTACCGCGTCGACGGCGGCGCATGGTCGTTATGGAGCGACGCCCAGGAGGCCGTCCTCTCCGGCCTCGGCCCCGGCGGCCACCGCTTTGAGGTGGAATCCCGCGGGCCCCTCGAGGCCCGCCCCCTGCCTCCGGCCTCGCTCGACTTCCACGTCGCCGCGCCTTTTTACTCCCGGCCCCTCTTCTTCCTCCCCGTCCTGCTCCTGCTCACCGCCGTCGCCCTGCTCAGTTGGATTCTTCTGCGCCGCAAAATGCGCTACCAGCGCGAAATCGCCCGCAGCGAAGAACGCTTCCGCGCCATCCTCGACAACTCCACCGACATCGTCTCCATCCTCAACCGTGAACGCCGCGTCGTCTATACCAACCAAACCCTGCCCCGCGTCCTCGGCTACGAAGCCGGCTTCTTCAGCGCCTTGCCCTCGGAACTTGTCCATCCCGCCGCCCGTGACGCCCTCGCCGCCGCCTTCGACAAGGTCTACGAAGAACCCTCCTCGGTTGTCCACGCTTCCTTCCGCATCCGCCACAAAGACGGCGCCTGGCGCTGGCAGGATTGCACCTTCACCAACCTCCTCCACGTGCCCGGCATCAACGGCATGGTCAGCCATGCCCGCGACGTCACCAGCCAGCGCGAGTTCGAAGAGAAACTCGCCGAAGCCAAACGCCACGCCGAAGCCGCCTCGCTCGCCAAAAGCGACTTCCTCGCCACCATGAGCCACGAGATCCGCACCCCCATGAACGGCATCCTCGGCATGTGCAACCTCCTCGAATCCACGCCGCTCAACGACTCCCAGCGCGAGTTCGCCTCCACCATCCGCGGCTCGGCCCAATCGCTGCTCATCATCGTCAACGACGTGCTCGACCTCTCCCGCATCGAGGCCGGCAAAATGGTCCTCGCTCACGAACCGTTCTCTCTCCGCAAGGCCTGCCGCGAGGCCATCGACCTCCTCTCCCCGCGCGCCCTCGAACAAAACATCGCCCTCCGCCTCGACTACCCCCGCGACGTCCCCCGCTCCTATCTGGGCGACGTCGCCCGTCTCCGGCAGATCCTGCTCAACCTGCTCGGCAACGCCGTCAAGTTCACCCACCAGGGCGAGGTCTGCCTCCGTGTGCGCCTGGAAGAACGCTCCGGCGACCTCTGCCGCCTGCTCATCGACGTCACCGATACCGGCATCGGCATCGCCCCCGAAGTGCTCTCCACCCTGTTTGAAAAGTTCACCCAGGCCGACTCCTCCAACACCCGCCGCTATGGCGGCAGCGGCCTCGGCCTCTCCATCTGCCGCTCCCTGGTCGAACGCATGGGCGGAGTCATTGGTGTCGAAAGCCAGTTGGGCCAGGGCTCGCGCTTCTGGTTCCAACTCTCGCTCGCCACCGTCGCCAGCGTCCCCGAACCGGAACCCGCGCCGCTGCCTCCCCGTCCCCTGCCCCGCGCCCGCATCCTCGTCGTCGAAGACAATCGTGTCAACCAGCGGGTGGCCGCCCACATGCTCGCCCGCCTCGGCCTCGAAACCGAACTCGCCGCCAACGGCCGCGAAGCCGTCGAGCGCGCCACCCAAACGGCCTTCGACCTCATCCTCATGGATTGCCACATGCCCGAGATGAACGGCTACGAAGCCACTGCCGCCATCCGCGAATCCGAATCCCAGGGCCGCCGCACGCCCATCATCGCCCTCACCGCCAACGCCATGGAAGGCGTGCGCGAAAACTGCCTCTCGGCCGGCATGGACGACTACCTCTCCAAACCCATCGACAGCGCCGAACTCGCCCAGGTCCTCTCGCGCTGGCTCGGCGCGCCCAACGGTAATGGCGCCTCGCCGGTCGCCTCCCCCTCCGTCTCCCCTCGCCCAACCACAAAATAGTAGACTCGAAGTTTCCATGAGTCACCCAACCGTTGGTTCCCCACGCCGATCGTTCCTCAAGACCGGAGCCGCCTCGGCCCTCGCCGCCGGCATGCCCGCCATCCTCCGCGGCCAGGCGCCCCCCATCCGCGTCGGCCTCGTCGGCTGCGGCGGACGCGGCACCGGAGCCGCCTCCCAGGCCCTCAAAGCCGACGACGGCAGCCGCCTCGTCGCCGTCGCCGACATCAGCCGCTCCCAGGCCGACGACTCCATCGCCCGCCTCGCCCGCGCCGCCGGCGAAAAAGTCCAGGTCAAGGAAGCCAACATCTTCATCGGCCTCAACGCCTATAAGCAGTTGATCGAATCCGGCGTCGACGTCGTCCTGCTCGCCACCCCGCCCGGCTTCCGCCCTATGCACCTCCGCGCCGCCGTCGAAGCAGGCAAACACGTCTTCTGCGAAAAGCCCATCGCCGTCGACGCCCCCGGCGTCCGCAGCGTCATGGAAACCGCCCGCCTCGCCAAGCAAAAACAACTCACCCTCGTCACCGGCTTCTGCTGGCGCTACTCAACACACATCCGCGAAACCTTCGCCCAAATCCACGGCGGAGCCATCGGCACCCTCGCCGCCTACTACGCCACCTACTACACCAACCCCGTCAAGCCCATGCCGCCGGCCTCGGACCGCCCTCCCGGCATCAGCGACAACGAATGGATGATGCGCAACTGGTATAACTTCACCTGGCTCTCGGGCGACGGCCTCGTCGAACAGGCCATCCACAGCGTCGACAAAATCGCCTGGGCCATGCACGACCAGCCCCCCATCTCCTGTGTCGCCGTCGGCGGACGCCAGATCCCCGCCGAAGGCGGCAACATCTTCGACCACTTCGAGGTCAACTACCTCTACCCCAACAACGTCCGCGCCTTCCTCGCCTGCCGCCAGATGGAAGGTTGCTACAACGAAAACTCCCACTACATCCTCGGCTCCTCCGGCGCCGCCACCCTCGGCCGCGGCCCCCTGCCCCGCATCCAAGGCTCCAAGCCCTGGACCTTCACCGGCCAGAAAAACCACCAGTACCAGGCCGAACCCGACGCTCTTGTCGCCCCCCTCCACCGCAACCGACCCCC
>CAYUZM010000716.1:0-3920 GCA_964449665.1 uncultured Solibacteraceae bacterium | reverse complement strand
GTGGGCTTGGGTGAACCGCGGGCCTTGGGCGGCGAGCTTGTGGATGTTCGGCGTGGCGATCGTTTTCTGCCCGTAACAGCCGAGGTCGCCGATGCCCAGATCGTCGGCGAGGATGAACACGATGTTGGGCCGTTGCGTTTGGTTCGGCCCCTGTGCCCGCGCCGCCACGGGCCGCAGCGCTGCCGCCGCCAGCGTCCCCGCCAAGAAGCTCCGTCGATTCATTCCGCGCTACCTCCTTGTCTACAATCCGCCTGCGTCCAAATAGTGCCGCTCGCTTGCGTCCCGCAGCCGCGTCGCCGCCGACTCCGGCGTAATGTCGCGCGCCGGACCGCCCAGCATTTCAAATCCCACCATGAATTTCCGAACCGTCGCCGACCGCAGCAACGGCGGATAGTAGTGCGCGTGCATGTGCACGTGCGGATACGCGCCGCCATCGGTGGGCCGTTGATGCACGCCCATCGTATAGGGAAACGGGCTCTCGAACAGGTTGTCATAGCGCGTGGCGAGCCGCCGCATGAGGCTGCCCATGGCCCGCTGCTCGTCGGGGCTCAACTCGTCGACGGCCGCCATGTGGCGCCTCGGCAGCAAGAGCGTCTCAAACGGCCACACCGCCCAGAACGGCACCACGGCGACGAACGAATCGTTCTCGCACACCACCCGCTCGCCCGCCGCCAGTTCCTGCCGCAGATAGGAACACAACAGGCACTCGCCATGCCGCTCACGATGCGCGCGCTGTGTCTCCAGTTCGCGTGTGTGCTCGAAGGGAATGCTCTCCACGGCCCACACTTGGCAGTGCGGATGCGGGTTGCTCGCCCCCATCATCTCGCCGCGGTTCTCGAAAATCTGCACCGTGCTCACATAATCGAGCGCGCCGAGCTCGGTAAACTGCCGCGCCCACTCGGCGACGACCATCGCCAGCCCGTCGTCGTTCATGCGCGAGACCGTCAAGCCGTGGTCCGGCGAAAAGCACAGCACGCGGCACAACCCACGCTCGCTCCGCGCCCGCAGCAGCCCGTCGTCTTGCGCGAACGGCTCGCCGCCGGGCAGCAGGGCGGCGAAGTCGTTGTCGAAAACGAAGGTCGATTCATAGGCCGGGTTCCGATGCCCGCCCGCGCGCTCATTGCCGGGGCATAGATAGCAGCTGGGGTCGTAGGAAACCGGGGCCGTCTGCGCCACGCGTTCCACCTGTCCCTGCCACGGCCGCTTGGTGCGATGGGGCGAAACAATCGTCCAATCGCCGCTCAGCGCGTTGTAGCGCCGGTGCGGATGATCGCTCAACCCGCTCATGCCGCCCGCTCCTCGCTGGCGCCGGCCACGGCGCGGCACACGAAGATGGCAGCGTCCATGCCGGTGGCCGCCTTGTATCCCGCGATCAACCTTGCCTTCAAGGACTCCACGGCTCCCCGATCGACCAGGCTGATCGTGCAGCCGCCAAACCCGCCGCCGGTCATGCGCGAGCCGTACACGCCCGCCTCGCCGCGCGCCAACTCCACCATCACGTCGAGTTCGCGGCAGCTTACCTCGAAGTCTCCACGCAAACTCTCGTGCGAGGCGTACATCTCCCGGCCAAATTCCTTCAGATCGCCCGCCCGCAGCGCCGCCGCCGCGCGCAGCACGCGGGCATTCTCCGTCACGATGTGCCGTGCCCGCCGCCCCACGCGTTCCGGCCACTGCGCCATCCAACGTGCCAGGTCGCCTTCGCCCAGGTCGCGCAACTTCGCCACGCCCGCCATGCGCGACGCCGCCTCGCAGTCCTCGCGCCGCTGGTTGTACTCGCTCCCGGCCAGTTCGTGCTTCACCATCGTGTTGGCCACCACCAGCGATGCGCCCTCGGGCAACGGCAGCCGCTCGTATTCAAGTGACCGGCAATCGAGCAGCAACGCCTGCCCCTCCACGCCAAAGCAGGAGGCGAACTGGTCCATGATGCCGCAACGCATGCCGACGAACTCCACCTCGGCCCGCTGGCACAGCCGCGCCAGTTCCATGGTCGGAATCTCCAGGCGCGAAACCGCGAGCAACGCTTTCGCCACGGCCACCTCGAACGCGGCCGAGGAGCTGAGCCCCGCCCCCAGCGGCACCTCGCTACGAATCAGCAGATCCGCTCCGCGCAACCCGTAGCCGGCGCGTTCGATCTGCAGCGCCACGCCCTGCGCATAGTCCTGCCACGTTCCCCTGGGCGCCGCGCGGGCGTCGTCGAGCGAGAACTCGGCCTGCTCGGCCAGGTTCGCCGAATGGACGCACACCCGCCGGTCATGACGCGCCGCCGCCGCGCACCAGGTTTCATAGTGGATCGCCGCCGGCATCACGTAGCCATCGTTGTAATCGGTGTGCTCGCCAATCAGGTTCACACGGCCGGGCGCACGGAACAGGCGCGCCTCGCGGCCAAAATGCTGAAAGAACTCCAGCGCCAGAGACGTGTTCATCGGGAGGCTTGCCCGGCCGCCCCCTTCCGGCTTCCGAGTAGAAACGCGCCGCCCACGGCCACCAGTACGCCGCCCCAAAGGACGTTGATGTTCCGGCCATTGCTTTTGCGGTATTGCGCCGGATCAGAGGCTAGCCCGTAAACCACCAGCATTAAGCCCAACAGCCCCAGCAGCCATCCCACGGGCTTCCGTATATCGAGTCCCATCGCACACTCCCTACCAGAAAATTACGTTCAACGCCGCCACCAGCGCCAGGATGATCAGACCCAGCGTGGCCGGCTTCTGATGCCATGCCAGGCCCGCGTCCGATTGCCGTTCGGTCAGCGACCACACCAAGCCGCGCATCTCTTCTTCCCGGTGCGCCCGCGTCGCCAGGCTCACCACAACCGTCACGGCGAAGCAGGCTGTCCAGGCATAGATTGCCGTCCAGAAATTCTGCGCCATCTCGCTCGGATACGCCGTCATCACGCCCAGCCAGCCGCCCTTGATGCCCACGGCCGACCCCGCCGGTAGCGACAATCCGTGATGCAGCGCCGCCGCCGCCGTGCCCGACACCAGCCCGAAGAACGCCCCATGCCCCGTGGCCCGTTTCCAGAACATGCCGAGCAGGAAGGTGGCAAACAGCGGCGCGTTCACGAAGGCGAACACGAGTTGAAGGAAGTCCATGATGTTGTTGAATTGCGTGGCGAGGTAGGCCGCGGCCACCGAGGCCCCGATGCCGCCCACGGTCGAAGCGCGCCCCATCCAGAGGTAATGCGCGTCGGACTCCTTCGGCCGGATGTAGGCCTGATAGATGTCGTAGGTCCACACCGTGTTGAACGCGGTGACGTTGCCGGCCATGCCCGACATGAACGAAGCCATTAACGCAGTCAGCCCCAGGCCCAACATGCCCGACGGGAAGTAGTGGCCCAGCATCATCGGAATCGTCATGTCGTAGTTCAGGCTGCCGTCGGGCTTGAGCGGCAGTTGAAACCCATCCGCGCCCGAAGTCTTCGTCAGCGCAATCGCAATCATGCCCGGCACAATCACCAGAAACGGAAAGATCATCTTGGGAAACGCGGCAATCAGCGGCGTGCGCCGCGCCGCCAGCATCGAGTCTGCCGCCATCGCGCGCTGAACCACCAGGAAGTCCGTGCACCAGTAGCCGAATGACAGAACGAACCCAAGTCCCATCAGCGTGCCGAACCACTCGACGCCCATCGGGTTCGCCGCCGGATTGCCGAGCGTGCTCCACAGAGAATTGAACGCGCCCGCCGTGAAACCGCGCTCCGCGGACACCGTCGCCAGCCGCGCCGTCAATCCGCCCCATCCGCCGACGTTCTCCAGCCCCAACAGCACCAGCGGCAGAAACCCGGCCACGATCAGGAAGAACTGCAGCACCTCGTTGTAGATCGCCGACGTCAGCCCGCCCAGCGTGATGTAGAGCAACACCACCACGGCCCACCGCCAAAACCCCGCGTTTAAGTCCCACCCGAGCCCCCCCCTCCGCAACCAGCC
>CAYUZM010000715.1:1183-3926 GCA_964449665.1 uncultured Solibacteraceae bacterium | reverse complement strand
TTTTCAAGACGACTATTTCGTCACGGTGAATGAGACTCCGGACGCGATCTGGGCGGCCACGCAAACCGAACTCCTGAAATTTGCAATCGACGCTCCGTCGGGCGGCGCGCAAATCACGGCGCGCTATGGCCGCAAGGACGGTCTCCCCAGTGAGTATGTAACCGATGTCCGTTTCTGGCAGGGCTCGGTTTGGGCGGCGACCTTCCAGGGGCTCGCACGTCTGCTGCCTTCGGGCAAATGGCAAGCCGTGGAGTTAGACCATGCGATCCGCAGTTTGCCTCTCGAGTCCCTTGCAACCGATTCCCAAGGCGGCCTCTGGTTGGGCACCGATGGAGGCGGGGCCGCACGCCTGCCGGGATCGGGTTTCTCCCGATTCACGGAATCCGATGGCCTCCTCGTTCGCAACGTGTGGGCCATCATGGAAGACCAAAAGGGCGAGCTGATAGTGATCACGAAAGACGCGGACAAATACGCTGTGAACCGCTTTGACGGGTTGCGGTTTCATCCCGTCCGGCCCGCCAGCCCCTACGGTCCGCTGTGGGGATGGAGCTGGTCGCAGATTGCCGTCAATTCCCGTTCGGGAGAATGGTGGCTCGCGACGGGGCAGGGACTGCTTCACTACGAAAGCGGCTTGCAATCAAGGCCCAAGCTCGCAGCGAACCTGCGCGCCGGAAGCGTATCCAGAGTCTTTGAGGAACGCAGCGGAGCCATTTGGGCCGGCTTCTACGAAGTTTCCAATAACGGACTTTTTCGCCGCGACCCGGCCACCGGACGCTTCCGCAGTTTCACTGAAGCCGACGGGCTGCCATCTCAAAAGGACGCGGCTACGGCGGCTTCGTGCTTCGTGGAGGATCGGCACGGCCAGATCTGGATCGGCCTGTTAAACGCCGGCTTGCTCAGGTATCGCAACGGACGCTTCGACCGGTTCTCGGGAAGGGCGGCGGGCGCTCCCGAACATGGCGTCCGCGCGTTGCTACTAGACCATCGCGGACGCTTGTGGGTAGGAACCACCAGCCAAGGCATACTTCGGGTGGACGACCTTCAGGCCGATACACCAGTCTTTACGGCCTATGACAGGTCCTTGGGCTTGTCCAGCGATTTTGTTTCCGCCTTGGCCGAGGACCAGCAAGGCCGAATCTACGCCGCCGGCGCGGGATCCGTCGACAGCCTGGACCCCAATCAGCCGCCGCCGCTCCAACTACGGCGCTTGACGACGGCGGACGGCATGATTTCCGGTAAACTTCGCGTCGCCTTCCGCGACCGACACGGCGCGCTTTGGTTTGGCGGCGACCAGGGACTCTGCCGCATTATTCCGCGCGAAGATCTGGCGCCCGAAACGCCGGTCCTGATCCACTCCATTCACGTCAACGGCGAAAGGCAACCCATCTCCGATCTCGGTGAAGTGGAACCAGCGAGTCTCTCGCTGGCATCTTCCCAGCGCCAGCTCTTAGTGGAATTCGGTGGATTCCGGCACGATCTTCGCTACCAGACCATGCTTTCCGGAGTGGATGCCGGATGGTCCGCTCCTTCCACTGTCCGCAATGTCTTCCTCTCTTTAACACCCGGCGTTTACGAACTGCTGATTCGCGGCGTTTCACCGAACGGCTCCGTGAGTTCCAGGCCCGCTCGAGTGCGGTTCTCCGTCGCTGCACCGGTCTGGCAGCGGTGGTGGTTCTTAGCTCTCACCGCGGCGGCCTTGATTGGGGCCGGATATTCGATCCACCTTCTTGTCCTCGAACGCAAACTGGCGATAGAACGGACGCGCTCGATGATCGCAACCGATCTGCACGATGACATCGGCTCCAGCCTCGCCCGCATTTCGGTGCTCAGCGACGTACTGCGCGCGCAACTTGGCCGCACCTCGGAACATTCGCCTGTGATCGAACAGATTGCAACTTCGGCCCGGGACGTGATTGAAAGAATGAACGACATCGTCTGGGCAATTGACCCGCGTCAGGACACGCTTCCCGATGTGGCGGCGCGGATCCGCCGTTTCGCTTCGGACGTCCTCGACGCCAAGTCGATTCAATGGAGTTTTGAGACGCCGCCTGTCTCCACGGAACTCACTCTGTCATTAGCGCAAAGACGGCATCTGCTACTGATTTTTAAGGAGGCAATTCACAACATCGTGCGCCATTCCCAATGCCGGACAGCCGAACTCCGCATCGCGCTTGACGGCGGCGCGTTGCACGCCCGAATTAAAGACGACGGCGGCGGCATTCCTTCCGGAGTCTCGGGACGCGGTCTGCAGAGCATGTACAACCGGGCGGTGCAACTGGGCGGGCGGCTCGACGTCACGTCCACACCGGGTGGCGGAACGGAAGTATCGTTGCGATTTCCTCTCTCCGGGGCTGTATAAATGCCGATGCACGCGGGAATAGAGACGATCCGGGTTGCGTTGATCGAGGACGATACGGCCACGCGCGAGGGCCTTCGGATGTTGATTGATGGCGCCGACGGCTTCCAGTGCGCCGGTGCGTACTCGTCGGCCGAAGAAGGCTTAAGCCGCCTCCGAATCCGTCCCGATGTGCTCCTGCTCGACGTTGGCCTGCCGGGTATGTCCGGCGATGAATGTGCCGGCCGCTTCTCGGAACGATTTCCCGGCCTCCAGATTGTGATGCTGACCGTTGTCGCGGATCGCCGCCCGGTGTTTCTCTCCATCTGCAATGGCGCGTGCGGATACCTGCTGAAGAACATTTCCTCGGACCGTCTCTTTGAGTCGATGCGCAACGCCCCCCACGGC
>CAYUZM010000715.1:0-1173 GCA_964449665.1 uncultured Solibacteraceae bacterium | reverse complement strand
AGTGCGCGCATCGATGGTTGGTCCGCTTCGACCAGGAGGGGCCGACCGGGCTGCACGACCGCTCGTCACGCCCGAGGGAGATCTCGACGCGAACGGACCCTGCGGTCGAGGCGACAGTCGTCGCGGCTCGACTCGACCATCGCCGGGGGCGGGACTGGATCGGCGTCGAGCCCGGCGTCGCCCCCCGGACGGTCAGCCGCATCCTGCGCCGTCATCCCGTGCCGCGGCTGTTGGAATCCATCCGCCACGAGCACCAAGGCGGGTCGCCCATGTCGCCCGAGGTAGCAAGCCAGATTCTCACGCTGTTTCGCAAAACGGTGTCGCCGATCGAGGCTGTCGCAAAGCTGACACCGCAGGAAAGCAAGCTGCTTGGCCTCATTTCCCAGGGATACAGTTACCTCAACGCCGCGGGCCAAATGGGCATCGCGCTGAATACGGTTCGCAATCACATCCGCAGCATTTACGAGAAGCTTCATGTACATACGAAGTCAGAAGCCGTCAGCAAAGCGCTTCGGGCCGGCTTGCTCGAATGAAACGTTGTCGCTTCTGCCAGTGCAGTTGGGCTGAAAACAATTGCGGCTCCCCGCCCTGGACGCATTGAGACGCTGCTGTTTAAGCAAGCTGTACTGACTCGTGTTGTTGACCATCCTGTGCTCTTCACCGGATCGGAATCAAGCGTTGAGAAGGAAGCATCTCCCCAAACATTCGTACAGGGCAGTGCTCGTGTCTTCATCATGAGCCTGTGCTCTGGTGCGGGCATCAATGGGCTGCAACACGTCTCCAGCTATGCGGTGTTCGGGGAACTCGACTGGAGCCCCGGCATTCACGAACAATGCATCGGACGGCTCTGGCGTGACGGACAAAAGGAGCAATCCTTCTTTTCCCCCTGGGATGAAGACGGTCGCGTGCTTCACCACCGAGTCTTTCTTGTTGGGATCTGGTTCCGTTCTTACTGATAGAAGACGGAGGGCCCGAAGCTCGGTTTTCAAGACTCTTTGTGACGAGGTCGAATCCAGACGAACTCTGAAACTCGACGTAAGCGCCGGAACGAACAGGAAGCGAAACCGCTGTTCGTTTCTCTGCATTCTCGTTCGCTTCTTTCCAAGCTTGCTGAAATTTTTTCGTTAGCCTCTGACCGTGCTCGTTCCTGTCTCTTTGCGGGAACGTTGGCGT
>CAYUZM010000714.1:0-3928 GCA_964449665.1 uncultured Solibacteraceae bacterium | reverse complement strand
CTCGGCGGTTTTCCTAATACCTTCGATTCCCTGCGCGAGTTGGCGGGTGTGGGCGACTACACCGCCGCCGCCATCGCCAGCATCGCCTTCAGTCTGCCGCACGCCGTTCTCGACGGCAACGTCATGCGCGTGCTCACCCGCCTCACGGCCGATCCATCCGATATTGCCGCGCCCAAGACCCGCGAACGCCTCGCCGCCGTCGCCACTGAGTTCCTCAACCGCCGCGCGCCAGCCGAGCATAACCAGGCCATCATGGAACTCGGCGCCCTCGTCTGCCTGCCCCGCGACCCGCAATGCCTGCTCTGCCCGCTCACCGCACATTGCCGCGCCAAAGCCCTCGGCCGCGCAAAAGAATTCCCCGTCAAACTGCGCAAGCAGATCAAAAAGGAAATAGAACTGACGCTGCTCGTGATTCAGCATAAGAACAGCGTGCTGCTTTGGCAGCGGACGGATGCACAGGGCCGCATGGCAGGCTTCTGGGAACTGCCGTCGGCCGAACAGTTGCCGCAAGCGCGCGTGGGCCAGCAGGCGGGTTCATTCCGGCACACCATCACGCATCACCATCATTTCGTCCAGGTTCATCACGCCAGTGTCCAAAAGGCGCCGCCTTCCTACGAATGGATAGATCGCACGGGCCTTGCCGCATTGCCGCTCAGCACGATCGCGCGAAAGGCCCTCCGCGCCGCGGGTCCCAGGGGCATGTAAACAGCGGCCGAAATGCCGCGATTTTACACTTTTGCCCGAATTTCTTGAGTAGACTTGCGGGTAGGTTGGGTTGAGGTAAGAATGACTGAAAAGCAGAATACGAGAGTTGTCTTTTGGGGCCGTTTCGGAGCAATTTTGTCGGCCATACCACTGCTGATGCTGGGTCATGCCGACGGGCCCGATCCGCGCCACACCGGCGCGGACGGCGATGCCACCTGCGCCAAAGCCACCTGCCACGTCGGAACCGGCAATCCAACCGAAGGAAGCGGAGTGGAGATCAGCTTCCCCGGTGGACTCACATACATGCCGGGCGTTAAGCAGACTCTCACGGTTCGCGTCACCGAAGGGGCGAACATCTACGGATTCCAAGTCACGGCAAGGCTCGGCTCCAACCTGAGCGGCGGGCAGGCCGGGGACTTCACCGAAACCGATGGGCGTGTACAGGTGATCTGTGAGAGCGGCCAGGTCAAATCTTCCAGCCGCCCATGCCTGCCGGAAGCGCCGATCCAGTTTCCGTCCCATACACTCGCAAGCGAGAACAACTCCTGGACCTTCGAATGGACGCCTCCGGCCACCAACGTTGGCGAGATCCGATTCTACGTCGCGGGCAACGCCGCGAATGGGAACGGACAAAACACGGGCGACCGCATCTTCCTACAAAACTACACGCTCACGCCGCAAGCCGTGCTCACCGAGCCGCCGCAGATTCGCACCGACCAACCCGTCCTCCAGGCATTCCTCGGCGGCGCGCGTGTCTCCCCCGGCACTTGGCTCGAAATCTACGGTACAAACTTTTCCGCCGTCACCAAGGATTGGTCCGGTCTGTTCACAAACAACAACACCAAAGGCCCCACGTCCATCGATGGCGTCAGCGTGAATATCGACGGCAAAGCAGCCACCATGTTCTTCCTTAGCCCGAACCAGATCAACGTGCAGGTGCCCGATACGATCGGCCTCGGCACAGTACCGGTGGAGGTCGTCACTCCGGCGGGCCGCGCCAGCACCACGGCTACGGCCACGCGCGTCTCGCCGGCCATGTTGACGACGCCCGCGTTCCGCGTCAACAACAAGCAGTACATCGCGGCGCTCTTTCAGGACTTCACCACCTTCGTGGGCCCCACCGGACTCATCTCCGGCGCCAACTTCCGCCCCGCCAAACCGGGCGACATCGTAACCATCTTCACCGTTGGATGTGGAGAAACGAACCCAGCAAGCCCCGCCGGCGAAATCGTTACCGGACTGCGCGCCGTGAAGGCAACGCCGCGCGTCATCATCGGCCCGGCCGACGCCCAGGTTCAGGCCTTCATGGCGCCCAATCTGATCGGGCTCTGTCAGCTCAACGTCACAATTCCCAACTCCGCCAGCGGCGACCATCCGATCGAACTTACTCTCGACGGAACACCGACTGGCCAGGGACTGCAAATCACAGTCCAACCGTAGTCGTCACAGCCCCGGTCTTCGGAGGACCGGATCAATTCCAATTCGTAACAGGGGAGGGGTCTCCAACATGATCAATCGTATGCAACGAGCGATAGTTGTGTGTTTGCTGGCATCCGTGCCGGCCGTTATCTATGGTTTCAGCAACGGCCCGGTTCCGGGGCGCACCGGCGCTGCCGCCGACGGCGGGCTTGACTGCACGGCCTGCCACCGCACCAACACGCCGGCGAACGTCGACCCGCGCGGCTCGCTGCGCATCGAAGTGGGTCCTTATGTACCAGGCGTGAAGCAGACCATCCGCGTACTTCTCTCTCACCCCGAAGCGCGCCGCTGGGGATTTCAATTGACCGCGCGGCTCGCTTCGGACGAAACCAAGGCCGCAGGCAAGTTCACACCGCTCGACGGCTTCCGCATCGTTTGCGGGGGCGGCGCACCGGAAGGCAACTGCGGCACCAATCCCGAGTTTGTCGACCACACCCAGGCCACCACGTTCCCGGGTCAATTAGGCGGCAACGCATGGACGCTCGAATGGACTCCACCCGCCACAGCCTCGGGAGAGGTGGTCTTTTACGCCGCGGGCAACGCGGCCAACGGCAACAACAACAACCAGGGCGATTTTATCTACACCACCAGCACGCGCATCGCCGAGCAAGCTCCGTGTAACCTCACCTCAACGCCCGTGATCAGCGTCATCCGCAACGGCGCATCCTTCCTGCCATCGGGCTTCGCGTTGAACACGATGATCTCGCTGGGAGGGTCCGGCTTCCAAGCTCCCGGCGCCAGCAAGACGGCATCGGCCCTCGACATCGTCGAGAACAAATTTCCCGCTCAACTCGGTTGCGTGGCCGTGGAAATCGACGGCAAGCCGGCGCCCATCGCCTATGTGGACGCCAGCCAGATCAATGCGCAGATTCCCACTACGACCGCGCTCGGTGAGGTCGCCGCCCGCGTCATCCTGAATCCCGGCACGCCGAACGAGAAACGGAGCGCCCCGTTCACACTGAAGCTGGACTCAAGCGGCCCGGCGCTTTTCCGCTTCCTGCCCACACCCTGTATCGCCGCCATCTTCCCCGCCACCGGTGGACTTGCCGCCGATCCGGCACTGGTGCCCAACTCCACCAAACCGAAGGTGGGCGACATTGTGACCATTTTCGCCACCGGCCTCGGCGTCTCCGATCCCGTCTGGCTCGCCGGCGAGATCACTCCGCTCAACGCCACGCCGCGCGCTCGCGACCAGGTCCAGATCGAATTCAACGGTACGGTGATGAACGCCTCCGATGTACTGTACGTCGGCCTCACGCCGGGTTCGATCACGGGCCTCTGGCAGATCAATCTGCGCGTACCCACAACGGCCACCCCGGGCCGCGACAACACGGTCGTCCTTAAGATGGGAAGTTTGACCTCACAATCGGGCGTGTTCCTGCCGATTGGTCTGTAGAGTGCGAAAGGGGATGGGGCACCACCTCATCCCCTTGTATAGCAATTGTTTACACGCGATCCGGATGTAAGATTCCTGCTCGCAAACGTCCATTCTCGCCGTAGAATGAAGTCAGCGTAGTTTCTTCCTTTATGCGCACAATACGGCTCGGCTGGGCCGTCTGTGGTTTCGCGCTCCTGTTCGGTTGCGCCCCGAATCTTCCGGCGGTGTCACCTGCCTACACGGCTTCCAGCATCGTCAATTCCGCTTCCGGCGTCTCGTCGATTCTCGTTCCCCATTCGCTGGCGACCATTTATGGAACCAACCTCTCAGCGCTCACGCAGACCCTCACGGCCAACGAGATCAAGG
>CAYUZM010000713.1:0-3929 GCA_964449665.1 uncultured Solibacteraceae bacterium | reverse complement strand
GGCCGGAGCCGCGTTTGGCGCATGCCTTGCTGAATGCTGTGGCGGTGCTGATCATCGCCTGCCCTTGTGCGCTTGGCCTGGCCACGCCCATGTCGATCATGGTGGGGACTGGGCGGGGCGCTCAGGCGGGCGCGCTGGTGCGAAACGCCGAGGCGCTCGCGGTATTGGAGACCGTCGACACGCTGGTAGTAGATAAGACGGGCACCTTGACCGAAGGTAAGCCAAAGCTCGTGACGATTCGTCCCAGCGCCGGGATATCAGAATCCGATTTGCTGCGCTTCGCAGCGAGCGTGGAACAGGCAAGCGAGCATCCTCTCGCGGCCGCCATCGTAGATGGCGCGAAGCAACGTGGGGTCGAAATTGTTAGCTCGGACGCTTTCCGCTCTTTGACAGGCAAGGGCGCCATTGCGACCGTGGACGGCCGTGAGGTGGCAATTGGAAACCTGCGTCTTATGGAGGAAGCGAAAGTCGAGATGGGGCCTCTGGCTTCGGAAGCGGAAGCGCTTCGGCGGGAGGGCCAAACCGTAATGTTCATAGCCATTGACGGTCGCCCGGCTGGGTTGCTCGGGGTCGCGGATCCGATTAAGCAGACGACGGCCGAAGCCATTCAGGCGCTCCACCAGGAGCGGATTCGCATTGTCATGTTGACGGGCGATAACCGCACCACGGCCGAAGCGGTGGCTCGCACGCTCGGAATCGATGAAGTGGAGGCGGACGTACTGCCGGAAGACAAGGCGCGAGTTGTACAGCGCCTCCAGGCTGCGGGCCGTAAGGTCGCGATGGCCGGTGATGGTGTCAACGACGCGCCTGCGCTTGCCCAGGCCGATGTTGGGATCGCAATGGGCACGGGCACCGATGTTGCGATGGAAAGCGCCGGGGTAACTCTCGTGAAGGGCGACCTGCGCGGACTCGTGCGCGCCCGCCACCTCAGCCGGTCCACGATGAAGAACATTCGTCAGAACTTGTTCTTCGCCTTTATCTACAACGCGCTTGGCGTGCCGGTCGCCGCTGGAGCGCTGTATCCGTTCTTCGGACTCCTGCTCAGCCCCATGATCGCAAGCGCGGCCATGACGTTCAGTTCGGTATCGGTCATCATGAACGCGCTGCGGCTTCGGCGCATTACCTTGTAGGCTGCACACCGGGGCGCGGCTGGAACAAAGCGAGCGCCCACGCCCTCAGTAAGAGGATCGTGAATCTTCCGCCGGATGGCCGCACGTCCCATTTCGTGAAAAAGTCGCTACGACGGTGCCACCTTGGGAAAATGAAGCCATGTTTTGTTTTTCAGTGACATAACTGCGCACGGCGCTGATTCAGGGTATGGATAACGCCAACAAAACAGGGATCCGTTTCGAAGGGCGTGCTAAATGGAGGGTTTTTGGAGGGTGTGAAGTGGTTGCTCGCCATTAGAGCACTGCGCTGCCGATTGCTGCTTGGTCCATGCCTTAACTTTGCTCGGACGGGAGTCATCGAGCTACACCGGGCGCTTGGGCTAAATCGAAAACCCTCACGGGAGACGGGACCGCCACAGTAATGGTTGGGAACCGTTCTCAAAAGCTGCCCCACATCGTATGCAGAAACAAACAGACCGAGTCGATTTTTGGATATGATCTGGGGGTGGGGATGATCGAGCAATACATCAACGACCGGCTCGTGCATGGCCGTGCCTACTTCTCACGGGAAGAGGCGATGTCCACGCTCGCCTCGACGCGGGCTGCGCTGAGTGCCGCCCTGACGCGGCAGATCAGGAAAGGCCGCCTAGCCAATCCTCGACAGGGTTTCTACCTCATTCTACGCCCGGAAGACCAACTTGCCGGCGCGCCCGATCCTGTCCGCTGGATCGATCCCATGATGAGGCAGTTGAAGCTCGATTACCGCGTCTCCTTGCTGCGCGCCGCCGCCTTCCATGGGTCCTCGCATCAAGCGGCGATGGTCTTCCAGGTCATCGCGTCGAAGCAGATGCGCAACTTCGAGATGGGCCGGCATCGGTTGGAGTTCGTCTACCAAACCCCGGCGGATTTCGAACAGGTGAATCGGAAGGATTGGTTGGACTCGCTGAAAAGCGAAGCTGGGTTCGCCAAGGTTGCCGGCATCGAATTGACGCTGCTCGATTGCGCACGCTACTTCCACAAAGCTGGCGGCATCAACGGGCTGGCTCAGATCGTGAAGGATCTCGGCGGCCAAGCTAAGGCGGGCAGCTTGGCCAAGGCCGCCGTTCACTATGAAAACTCGTCCGTGCGCCGTCTCGGCTACCTGCTGGAACGTATGGGGCACTCGCGGCAAGCCAAAGCACTGCAATCTTTCGTGAAGCAAGCCAAGACGAGTGTGCTGCTCGACCCTTCCGTAAGGCCGTTGATCAAAGGACTCGATGAACTTCACGAGAAAGCGCCGCGGTGGATGCTCATTATCAATGAGCCGGTGGAGATCGACTCTTGATTCCCGCCGCCTACATCCAGGCTTGGAGTGCGAAGGCGCCGTGGCCCGATGCGCGGCAGGTCGAGCAGGATCTGGTCATCTGCCGAGCGTTGTGCGACCTCTTCAATGCACCGGAATTGAAAGCCAAGATCGCCTTTCGTGGCGGTACGGCCATCAACAAGCTGCTGTTCCAACAACCGCTGCGCTATTCGGAAGATATTGATTTGGTACAGACGGCCGCCGAACCGATCGGCACTACCGTCGATGCGATCCGCAATGCCCTGTCATGGCTCGGCAAGTGCAATAGGGAACAAGCCGGCCACTCGATGCACTTGGTGTTCAAGTTTGCGCCCGAAACCGACTCGCAGGCAACGCTGAAACTCAAGGTCGAGATCAATACGCGCGAGCACTCGCACCTACTAGGCATCAAGCCATATTCTTTTGCGGTGGACAGCGATTGGTATCGGTGTAAAGCCGAAATAGCGTCCTTCGAGCCGGAGGAACTATTCGGCACGAAGTTGCGCGCGCTGCTGCAGCGGCGCAAGAACCGCGACCTGTTCGATCTGCATCACGGGCTTGAACAACTCGCCCTCGCCCCGGACAAGCTCATCGCGTGTTTCAATCATTACCTCGCGCTGGAAGGAAAGCCCATCACTCGGGCAGTGGCCGAGAAGCGCATGCTTGAAAAGCTGGCGCACAGTCTAACCGAGGACATCGCGCCGTTGCTTCCCGCCGGAATTCGCTTCAACGACAACGACGCAGTGCGCGCATTTGAACGAGTCTGGAAAGAACTAATTGTTCTCATCAAGGGCGACGCATGGAAACTGACCGACAAGGTCATCGTAGAACTGCGCTCAAGAAGCGACCCTGGCCTGCTGAGCCAGTAGTACCTGAGACCCAGGAGGCTAACAATTTGGTTTCCTGCACATGCGTTCAAATCGCTTCCAACGGTTTCGGCGCGCAGTCAGATTGCCGATATCGTCGCTGGGAGAGACCTGTGGACCCGAGCAGCCTTCCGTCTGATCGATCGAGTAGGCCGCCCTCATATTCAACGCAAATAGAAGGCCGCCGGGCGCGAGACCTGCGGCCTGACCCAAGCTCTTGGCGGCGCTCGTCAAACCGAGTGCCGCCCTGGTGTGCTGCTTTTGACCCTTAGACGCAAGCGCAGTGAAGTTTTGGCGTGATCAGTGCCATTCCGAGTGCCAGTTGTCCAATAATGGCCAAGACCCATGGGGTTTCGCGGGTGAATAGGAACCCATTTTCCAAGACGCTTGATATTCCCTACCATTCTGTTTGCAACATCGGATCTGCGATTGCCTGTTTTGCGGCGGGGACTGGAAACGTGGCCTGTACTGGGCGGCTTCGGTCTGCATCCCAAGCGTCAGCACGTGAAAGCAAAACCGTCGCGCCGCCGAGAGCGCCACCCAGGTCCAGGCCAGTGTCACCGAGCCGTTTCAGTCGTCCTTGCGAAGATTGAACTTCTCCATGCGATAGATCAGCATCTTGCGGCTGATGTC
>CAYUZM010000712.1:0-3930 GCA_964449665.1 uncultured Solibacteraceae bacterium | reverse complement strand
CGCTGCGGCACCCGGAGGCGCTGGAAGCGCTGGTGGCGTAACTCGCCGCCCGCCGGCTGAACGGGAACCCGCGCCGTGCGACGGGCGAAGCGCGGCTGCGCGAGGACATTGGTTTGTCGGAAGACGAGGCGATCGAGTTGTTCGAAGAGTACAGCGCCGAGTTCCAGGTGGATATCGACACGCTATTTTCGCGCTATTGGGCGCGGCACTTTGGTCCTTTCGGCATTGGCTGGGGGACGCTGTTCCTGATGTTCCTGACGGCCGGTTCGGCGGGTTTCCTGGCCGGGTTTGGCGCGCCGGGCGAGGCGGGGCTGATTTGGGCTTCGCTGAGCCTGTTGGAGCTTGTGGTGATGCAGGGATTCCCGTTCCTGTCGCCGGAGCTAAACCTTGTACCGATCCGCGTGAACGACCTGGTCAGGGCGGCCAGGCAGGGGTTTTGGTACGAGCCCAACCACTCTGGCCGCCGTCATCGTTCCACTTCCCGCCGCAAAAGCGACCCGGCCGCGTTTGGGCCCATCCTTGTGCGCGACCAGCGCAGCGCATAATCTGGTTCAGACGGCTTGGGTGGCACGGCCGTGGATTAGTGGGGCCGTGAGTGCGCAGGGGCTTTCGCCACCGGGAGTGTAGAGACCGGGTGCCTGCAAGCGGACGTAACTCCCAGTTCAGCAGCGTCCAATTAAAGACTCTCCTATCTACTGTCGATTGATCCGAGCATGAAGTTGAGACTCGGGATAACAGCGTTTCTGTTAGCTGGTTCACTCTCCGCGCAAATAGACCCACAGAGTGCGCACGTAAATTTGTACTTCCCACAACTTGCGGACGGGGGCACTTTCGCTCAGCGTTGGCAGACCACGTTCATATTTCAGAATCCTCACCCGCTGGTTTCGGCAATCGTCAATCTAGCGATTAGGGGCAACAATGGGAATCCCCTCCCATTAGACTTCGGCGGAGGCGCGGCTTCGAGTGGCTCAATTACGATTCCCGGTGGCGGAACACGTATTCTTCGGACAACCGGAACGTCGCCCAACGTGGTGACTGGTTGGGCGGTTGCCAATGCGACCTTGCCTGTGGTCGGGACGGTGTTGTTCCGGTCGATCGAATCCGGGGTCCCGCGCGTAGATATCGCGGCCCCGCCGACTTTACCGGCACCCGCCTATCGGTCATTTGCCAATGCTGACCTCGGAGTCGCGATTGGAAATCCCTATTCCGATACAACGCTCAGCATCCAGGTGCGGGCGCTTGACCCAAATGGCGGATTGGCCGGTTCGGCATCAGTCAGCGTGGGTCCGCTGGCCCACACCTCGTTTAACCTCCGAAATCTGATCACCACACTTCCGGCGGGTTTTGTCGGAACGCTGGAACTTCTCACACCAGCCACACCGACGGCGTTAAATTTCGTTGCTTGGACCCTCAACGCGCAAGACGGCGTGCTTTCGAGTCTTCCTTCGGGGGGAGTGGGTTGGCCGATTTCGCATTGGGATCGCATCTGGCTCGCGTACTGGAAGGTGATCAACGCTGCACAGCCAGCTGTGCTTCAGTCGATGGGCACGGACCTATTCAACCCGATCGTGCCTCTCGACATCGATCCGAGTCGCCAGATCAACGCGTTTGCGAGCCCTCAAGGCCGAATCATTGTGACCTACGCTTTGTCTGAGCTAATAAGTGACTCTCCGAGTGAGTTAGGCTTTGCCATCGGTCACGAACTCGGACATATCATCCAAATGCGCACTGGTCGGCAGCTGTTTGATCCTGTCAAAGAGCATGATGCTGACGCTTATGGAATGCTATTCAACCTCTTTGCAGGCTATGATCCTTATGCAGGAGCGGGGACCCTCGCCAAGATCAACATGGCCAGTGGATCAGCCGGCTTGGTGAGCGAAATTTTAAGCGAGCACTACGACGTGCACGGTTCAACTAGTACTCGGCTTCAAAAAATGTACCAACTGTTGGCGGGTATCTGTTCAAGCCCTCAATATGGCCCGTTCTGCGCGGACTACAAGTCCTCAGTACATCCGCACTTCCCAGGTGGAGCACCGCTGAGTATCCCGAGTCCAACTGCGCCAGCGCTGGAAGTAAAGCAATTGCTCCCTGTGCTTAAGCGTCAGGCCGAACCAAAAATGCCGGAAGCCCCGTAGGACTTCCGGCTGGAACGTTCAACGTGAACAAATTGGGGAGCGGGCCTCGCTTTGGCGGGCGGGCCCCGTTCGGTGCGCTGCCTCTTACGGCTTCAGGTCCTGTTCCTGCACGAGCTGCGTCCACTCCTCCATCCAGTTCACCTGGTCGAAGGCGCCGATGTAGGTGGCCGACTGGTCAAAGAAGCCGTCGTCGGGCGGTTGGATGAAGCTGGCGCGGTAGGCGGGCGAGTTCGGGGCCGGGCGCAGGTCGGGGTCGCTGTATTCGAGCGGGCGGGCGAGCATGGGGTCAGCGACCAGGAAGTTGCGGCCGTTGCCGGCGAAAGACTGGACGGCGGCGAGCACCTGGCCTTGCAGCGTATTCGCCGCGGCGGGGGTCGTGTTCTTGCCGTTGTCCCAGAGCAGGATGCCGTTCATGTTGAAGTCGCCGTTATCGATATTGGGCTGGATGACGTCGAAGTTGGCGCCTCCGAAGCCGCGGGTGGTCCAGTTCTGGCAGATGATGTTGTTGTAGATGCCGCCCGCGCCGCGCCGGAAGTAGAGGCAGGGCGAATCGGATTCATCGAAACCGTTGGCGGCGTTGCCGACGAAGGTCATGTTGTAGAAGGTGGCCTTGCCGAGCGGGCGCGCGGCGAAGTCGCGTTCGTAGTTGTCGATTTCGAAGCCGCGGTTGGAGAGGTCGGAGTTGGCCATGCCGACGCCATACTGCACGCGGCCGGTCCAGCCGATCTGGGCGTCGAAGTAGTCGTCGGCGGTATAAGCGCCCACAAGGTATTTGGCGTCGTTGGTGCCGCCGAACCATTCGAAGGCATCGTCGAGGCCGTAACTGGCTTGCAGGTATTCGCCCTTGGTGGCTTTGCCGCAGGCTCCCCAGGTGATGGAGTTGGTCTCTTCATTGGGGCGGAGCAGGGAACCGGCGAACTCGACGCGCACGTACTTGAGCGAGCCGCAGCTGTGGTTGGCGTCCGAGCCGCCGTAGTTGGTTTCGGGCAGGTCGGGAAGGCCTTCGATGGTGAGCTTGCCGCCGGGGTCGTTGATGGGCGCGAGGCCCAGCAGGATAAGGCCGCCCCAATCACCGCGCTGGCGGGAGCCGACTGCTTGGGACGAGGTCATGATGATGGGGCGCGATTTGGTGCCTTCGGCGACGAGCTTGCCGTTGGTGGCCACCAGCAGGACCGAGGGCGGCTGCGAGCCGGGCTGGCCGATGAGGAATGTGCCGGGTTGAATGGTGAGCGTGGCGTTGTTGCGCACGGTGACGATGCCGCGCACGCGGTAGGCCTTGTCGTTGGTGAGCGTGCGGCTTTCGGTGATGTTCGAGGGCAGGTCTTCCTGCGCGCTGATGACGCCGAACTTCCAGTAGGCGGCTTTGAGCACGCGCCCGCCGCTATAGTCGCGGAGCTGGACGACGATGGTGTGCATGCCGAGTTCGTTTGGCACGGTGAGCGTGGACGTGGAGATGGAGCCGCCGGCGCCGACGAGGACGGCCTTTTCAGCGGCGGGCAGGCGCGTGATGCGGAAGCCCTGTTCAACCGTGTTGCCGAAGATGTCAGTGGCGGTCGAGTTGTTGGCGGGCAGGTTGTTTAACGAACAGGACCGGGCTGATAAACCGCAGGTCGCTATCATCAACGAAACCCTCGCGCAGAAATTTTTTGGGCAGCAAAATCCGATCGGCAAACGAATCGGACTCAGCCGACCCGTCGACCGGCGCGAGGTGGTTGGCGTCGTTCGCGACGTGAAGAATTACGGGCTGACCGAAGCAGTTAAGCCGGAGTGTTACGTTCCGTATTTGCAGAGCGCG
>CAYUZM010000711.1:0-3932 GCA_964449665.1 uncultured Solibacteraceae bacterium | reverse complement strand
TCGCTCTCGGCAAAACCCACCACTTCGAGCGTCAGCTTGGTAAACTTTTCGCTCATCGACTCTTTGTCGAGCACGCGGAGCACGGCGTCTTCGCCATGCACGGTGGGCATGATCGAGACGCGGAAGTCGATCAGCCGTCCCTTGTAGCGCACGCGGAAACGGCCGTCCTGCGGCACGCGCCGCTCGGCGATGTCCAACTCCGACATCACTTTGATGCGCGAGATGATCGTCGTGTGCCAGTCCTTGGCGATGGGCGGCATGGCGTATTGCAGCACGCCGTCAATGCGGTACTTGATGACCACTTCCTGGTCACGCGTCTCGATGTGAATATCGCTCGCGCGCCGCTCCAGCGCGTTGAAGATCGTCGTATCGACCAGCTTGATCACCGGCGCGATGTCGCTGTCGGCCGCCGTCAGCTTGTCGATCGAGAGCGTCTCGTCGGAATTCTCCTCGTCCACCACCACGTCGAGCGCGAAGCCTTCGGTGACCTCGTCGAGCACGCGCTGCGACTGCTCGGTCTTCTTCAGCAGATCGGCGATCTGGCTCAGCGTGGCGACCTTCGTGCGCAGCTTCTTGCCGATCAGAATCGCCAGTTCGTCCACCAGGTTCAGGTTGCGAGGGTCGGCAAGCGCGATATCCAGCGTGCCCTCGTGCAACCGAAGCGGGACGAAGTTATAGCGAAACATCAACTCCACGGGCACCGTCTGGAACAGCTCGTGATCGATGTGCGTCTCGCGCAAGTCCACGAAATCACAGCGGTAACGCAGGGCGAGCTGCCGCGCGTGCGCCTGTTCCTCGGCTTGTTGCTGGGCTGGAGTAGTCCTCTGGGTCGCCATATCGGGGTCGAAGGGGACGTATCCCCTGGTTTCTTTGACGTGCGGCGGGGCCTGGGCGTGGAGGGAATTCGCCCGCCGGGCCGCAATTCTCCGCGGCGCGGCTGGCCGGCCTGAGCCGGATCGACGACGACGAGGCTAGCCGGCCGGGGCCGCGCGCGCCTGCCGGCCCGTGAGCGCTGCGATTTTGGCGAACAATTCCTCCGGAATCAGCGGTTTGGCGATGTAGTCGTCCATACCCGCTTCGAGGCAGCGCTCGCGATCGCCTTCCATCGCGCAGGCGGTCATGGCGAGAATTGGGAGCCTGGTTCCGTGGCCGGATTCGGCGTGGCGCCAGGCGCGAGTCGCCTCCAGCCCATCCATCTCGGGCATCTGGACGTCCATCAGCACGATGTCGAACGTCCGGCCGGCCATCATCTCTAACGCCGCGGCGCCATTGCCGCAGACGCTCACCTCGCCGCCGGCCTTTTCAATCAGCCGCTGCGTCACCCGCTGGTTCACAAGATTGTCTTCCACCAGCAGGACCCGGACGCTGAGCCCGTACATCGCATTCTGGTCCAGCAGGTTCGGCTGCGGCACGGCTGGTACGCGGTGGCCGGCGCCGCTCGCCGCGAGTTCGAAGCGCGCCGTGAACCAGAAGGTGCTTCCCACGCCCAGGGCGCTCGTAACTCCCAGCTGACCGCCCATGATTTCCACCAGCCTGCGGCAGATGCTGAGCCCCAGGCCGGAACCGCCATGCTGGCGCGTGGAACTGGAGTCGGCCTGCCGGAAGGCGTCAAAGATCAGCTCCTGTTGCGCCGGGTCGATGCCGATTCCGGTATCGCGCACGGCAAACCGCAGGATGCGCTGGCCCGCCTCGCCGCCGGCGGGTTCGACAGTAAGGGAGACTCGCCCCTCGGAGGTGAACTTCAATGCGTTGCCGACCAGGTTGAGAATCACCTGTCGCACGCGCATCGCGTCGCCGATCAGATGGTCCTCAACCGAGTCATGGACATCGACACTCAGTTCCAGGCCCTTGCGGCGGGCTTCCAGTTGAAAGGCGCCGAGGGCGCCGGAAAGTATCGACCGCAAATCAAACGCCTCGCGGACCAGGTCGAGCCGTCCGGCCTCGATACGCGAGAGATCGAGAATGTCGTTGAGCAGGGCGAGCAGCGATTCGCCCGACTGGCGCGCCAGTTCGAGATGTTCGCGCTGCTCGTGGGCCAGGTCGGAGCTCAGCACAAGCCGCGTCAGCCCCAGTACGCCGTTGAGCGGCGTTCGGATCTCGTGGCTCATCGTAGCCAGGAACTGGCTCTTTAGCCGGTTAGACTCCTCTGCGCGGTCACGCGATTCGGCCAGTTCCGCGGTGCGCTGGGCGATCAATTGCGCCAGTTCGTGCTCGCGCACACGCACCCGCCGCTCCCGCCGCCACCACCAGACGGCCACCGACACGCCGCATAGCAAAGCGGCCGCGCCCGTGAAGTACGGATGCCGGTACCAGGGAGGCTCGACCTCGAACTCGAAACGCGCCACCTCCGTGCTCCAAACGCCCGCGCCGTTGCGAGCCATCAGTTCCAGCTGATACGGTCCCGGCGAAAGAATCGGAAGATTGATTCCGGTGTCCTTTGTCTCCACCCATTCACCCGGCACCCAGCGGTAGCGAAACCGCATCGCGCGTTCGTCGGCGAAACTGGTCGCCGCGAAGCGCAGACTCAGGCTCCGATCCTCATAGGGCAATTTGGCCCCGGAGGTGATCAGCCGCTGCGAGGCTCCGGCATGCACCATGGAAAGCCCCGCCACCGGCGGCACCGTCATGGCATGAGCGTCCAGAGGCTCGAAGCGGCTGAGGCCGCGGCTTGTACCAATCCAAACGGAACCGTCCGGGTCAGAGAGAAAGGAGTGGCTATTCGTTTCATCCCAGGCCAGACCGTTCAACCGCGTCGCCTGCCGCCAGCCCATCGGCGTGCGGGTGAACACGCCCTCGTCGGTGCCGAGCCAGAGCTGTCCGCGCGTGTCCATGCCGAGCTGCGCAATCGCGCCCGCCTCGGGCAGACTGGCTCGCGGAAAGTGTTCCACCGTGAGCTTTCCATCGCGGTAACGCGCACGGCTGAGCGACATCGTGCCGGCCGCGGTCACATACACGCTGCCATCGCCCGCGTCGAGGAGAACATAAGGCGTCCCCGCAATGCCGTCGCGCGCCGTGAACAACCGCCAGCGTCCGCGTTCGCGGATCAGCAACCCGCGCGGCCCGCCCACCCAGACGCGCCCCTCCCGGTCCACCATCGGCATGTAGAGCGCCTTGCCACCGGGAGGCGCCGGCGCATCCGAGATCTGAAAATTCCAATGCGCGCCTTGGCGGCGGCCCTGAAACAAACCCGTTCGCGCGGCCACCCAAAGGTTGCCTTCGATGTCCTCTTCGGCTCGCATAATGAAGTCGCCCGGAAGACCCTCGCGTTCACCATACTTGCGATACGCTCCCGTCCGCGGATTCACCCGGTACAGCCCGGACGACCACGTGGCCACCCACAGCATTCCGTCGCGGCCAACGGAGATCTGCAGCATCTCCACGGTCGGTATGGGCAGCTTCGGCCACTGCTCGAAACGGCTGCCGCGCATGCGGTGCAAACCGCGCGGGGTGCCCGCCCACAATGTTCCCTCGTGGTCGTAGACGGGCGAATAGACCGACTCCGACTGCAGCCCTTCCCTTTGTCCCCACGCTTTCCACGACTGCCCGCCGAGCCACCTGACCAGCCCCCCGCCTGCCAGCCCCATCCAGACCAGCCCCTCGCGGTCAATCTGGACGCTCGACACCTGGGCGGAGTTCAACCCCTGCTCGTCCTTCACCTGCTCCCAACGGATCACGCTCGGCCGCGCGGCGTCCAAACTCCCGATGGCAAGCCCGTCCAACGTCGGCACCATCAGCCGGCGTCTCGGACCGAACACCGGTGCCGGACCGTATGTGCTGCGCGGCAATCCGGCGCCCGCATCGTCGAAACGCTGCCCGCCCTTCGGCCTTACGAAAAGACTTGTTTCGCTGCGTAGCCACAAATTGCCCGCGCCGTCTAAATGGACCCAGTGCCCGCGCTCCGGCGCCAATCCCACGTCGCCCCCCAAGTCCAC
>CAYUZM010000710.1:0-3932 GCA_964449665.1 uncultured Solibacteraceae bacterium | reverse complement strand
TGTTGGCCTTGGACTGCGGGTCTTCACTGTATTCCTGCACCAGCAGTGTGAACTCGGCGCCGGACTTGAGTTTCGCGAGCACCTCTTGCGCGCGGGCCTTTGCTTCCGATTCGGTACGCGGGCGGTTCGCGGCTCCGGGCGGCGCGGGGGCGAGGCTATACGGAATATAGATCATCTTCACGCGCGCGGTCTGATACTTCTTCTGATTGTCCTTGTAGTAGGTTTCCTGCTCCTGCGCCGAATTGGAGATGCCTTTCATCGTCTCGTCGATCTTGGCCTGCATGAGCGTCTGCATATCGGTCCAGCGCATGCGCTCGGAGGCGGGCGGGCGTTCGTGCAATCCGAGCTTGCGTGCCTGTCCGGCTAGCTCGCTCATCATGGCCAACTGCACAAGAAATTCCTTCGGGCGTTGTGAAGCCGATTGGCGAACGGTGGGTGGCGCGCCATTGAGCACGTTGGTCATTTCGACCGAGGTGTAGGCACGGCCGTTCACCATGGCCACCACGGTTTCCGGACGAAGGTCGGCGGGAATTTCCCGGCCGGGAGGGGCGGTTGGATTCTGCAGTTCGAAGTAGACGGGATGCTTCACCTCCACTTGCGCCGATTCGTTGAGCTGCTTCATTTCGGCGTCAACGCGTTTCTCGCGAATCTGCGACGCGATCAAATCGGAAACCTCCGCCAACGGAGCGGCGTTCAGCGACAGTACCTGGAAGATGTAGACCGCATTGCCAAACGAGAGCGGGTCTGTGATCTGTCCCGGAAGCGTGGCGAAAACAGCCTTCTTGACCGGCTCGGGGATCTTCGAACCAGGCAGGATCGTGGGATGTTCTTTGGTATAAGCTGCGGCGGCGGCAGGATCGGAGTACTTTTCCAAGGTGGCGTTGAAAGGCGCCCCGTCACGAAGTTTCTGCCAGACCTCTTGCGCCAGTTTGCGCGCCGATGCTTCGGTCTTGAGCGCGCCGGCGGCATTATCGAACGGGAATACGATGGGCAGCACCTCCGCCACCCGGTACCGCATCAGGTCCGCCTTGTAGGCCGCCTCAATTTCCTGCTTCGAGACCGGGGCGGTTTTTGACTTGTGTTCGAGCAGCGCCATCATCAAGACAGTCGTGCGCTGCCACTCCAGGCGCTCCTTGTACGGAGATTGTTTGTCCAGTCCGTCCTTGAATGCTTCGGTGGTGAGCTGGTTCAACATGGTGTAGCGCTCGAGAAAGTCGCCGGGATTGTCGTTCAACACTTGATGAACGTTGTCTGGAGCGTTGGAGACGATGTTGCGCAGATCGCCGATGGTGAGAGGTTTTCCGTTCACTTCGGCCACCACATGCGCCGGGCTCAGATCCTCGGCCCGCGGAGTGGTGGACTGTGCGGACGCAATTGCGGCGCACAACAGCAAGAATACATGGACTTTCATGGGATATCGTTATTGTAACAAGACGGATTTGAAGCCGATTGGTGTGGCCGTTGGGCGCAGTTAAGCGGGCTCTTCCTCTCGCAGCAGCGCGAGAAAGCTCTCGGCGGCGCGGTTAAAGCGCTTTCGACTATGGTGGATGATGCCGAGAGGCCGGAACAACGCGGGCTTGTCCAAACGAATGGCGACCACGCGGCCTAGCTCGACCTCCTGGCGGAGGATGCGCACCGGCAAAATCGAGATTCCTTCGCCGAGCGCCACGGCTTCCTTCATCATTTGAATGTTGTCGAAGTGCATGACGATGTTCACGCGCGCCTTGCCTTCTTCGAGATATTGCTTAACGCGCGTGGCGATCGGGAGATCGTCGTCGAAGCCGACGAAATCCTGGCCGTCGAGGTCCGAGGGTTGGAGCCATACTTTTTGGGCGAGGGGATGCGACGGCGCAACGGCAACCACCATACGTTCCTGCCGCCAGGGGGTGGCGCTGATCTCACGCGATTCGTTGGGGTAGCTGACCAAGCCGAGATCGGCGCGGTCGGAAAGGATCGCCTCGTAGACCTTTTCCGGGCGCAAATACGTGACGACGAGCTCGGCGTCGGGGAAACGCCGTGTGAACTCCTCCTCCAGACGCGACATTTCCGAGAGGCCGACCGAATAGATAGACGCCACGCGGACCTGCCCTTCCACCTTCTCTTTCAGGCGTTCGATGGCGGCGTCGAACTCCTCCTTGCGGTGGATGATGTCCTGGCAAAAGTCGCAGTACAACCGTCCAGCCTCGGTCAGTTGAAGGGGACGGGTGGATCGATCGACTAGAATTGCACCGAGAGTTCGTTCCAGCTCTTGCAGATGCTGGCTTGCGGCGGACTGACTAATGCCATTGTTTTCAGCGCCTTTTGAGATGGATGGCCCGTTGGCGCGCTCTCGAAATAAGCGAAAATGATGACAGTCCAAGAGCCCAACATATCATCCAACAGGCATATATTACAACGAGCTCGACTACTGTTTGACTAATTCTATGGGTCTGGCTATACTTTTATCCTACCCGTGGGGCTAAGTTCGGGCCCCTATCTTCCCTGATGGAAAGGCCAACCGTGAGCCAGCAACATTCCTACTCCGATTCTCACGATAAACACCACCTTTCAGTGGGCGATGTTCATCCAACGGCAACCAGACCGGGACTCCCCGATGAGCAGGGTTTGTATCGTCCACAGCTTGAGCGCGATGCCTGCGGTATGGGCTTTATCGCCCGCATCAACAACGAAGCTTCGCACGACATCATTACCAAGGGAATCGAGATCCTCATTAACCTGACGCACCGCGGCGCATGCGGTTGCGATCCGGAGACGGGTGACGGAGCTGGGATTCTGATTCAGATTCCCCATGCATTTTTCAAGCGCGAGTGCGCCAAGCTCGGCTTCTCACTGCCCGAGCCCGGTGAGTATGGTGTGGGCATGGTATTTCTGCCGGTTGACCGTCAGCCGCGCTACACCTGCGAAGGGGTGCTGGAACGGATTGCACGCGAAGAGGGATTGGAAGTTTTGGGTTGGCGCGACACGCCGGTGGATCCGGACGCCATCGGGCGCCTGGCGCGCGCCGCGCAGCCCTACATTCAGCAGCTCTTTTTGAAGCCGGCCCAGCCGATGACGCGGGACGAACTGGATCGCAAGCTCTACATTATTCGCAAGCTGGCCGAAGCCGAGATCGCCGAGAGCGAGATCGCGCAGAAAGACTTTTTCTACCTTCCGTCGCTTTCCACGCGCACCATCGTTTACAAGGGGCTGCTGCTGGCGCCTCAGATAGCGGACTTCTATCAGGAGTTGAAAGACCCGGAATTGGTGAGCGGGCTGTGTCTGGTTCACCAACGCTTTTCCACGAATACGTTCCCGACCTGGCAACTGGCGCACCCGTTCCGGCACATCTGCCACAACGGCGAAATCAACACGGTGCAGGGCAATCGCAACTGGATGCATGCCCGCCAGGCCGTTCTCAAATCGCCGTTGTTCGGAGACGAGCTTTCCAAGGCATTTCCCGTGATTCAGCCGGGAGGCAGCGATTCGGCGAGTTTCGACAATGCGGCTGAACTGCTGTACCAGGCTGGGCGCGACCTTCCGCACGTCATGTCGATGCTGATTCCCGAGGCGTGGGATCACGACGTCACGATGCCCGCCGAAAAGAAGGCCTATTACGAGTACCATGCGTCGCTGATGGAGCCGTGGGACGGACCGGCGGCGATTGCGTTCACCGACGGCCGCGTGATTGGCGCGACGCTGGACCGCAACGGGCTGCGCCCGGCGCGTTACATGGAAACCCACGACGGATTGCTGATCATGGCGTCCGAGACGGGTGTGCTTCCCGTGGAGCCCGAGAACGTAAAGTTCAAGGGTCGCCTGCAGCCGGGCAAGATGCTGTTGTGCGACCTGGAGGCCAAGCGCATCGTTCCCGACGACGAGGTGAAGGCGACGCTGGCCGCCCGGCAACCCTACGGCGAATGGATCCAACAGCAGCAGTTGCCGATAGACGAAGC
>CAYUZM010000709.1:0-3932 GCA_964449665.1 uncultured Solibacteraceae bacterium | reverse complement strand
GGCATCACCGTGCGCGAAACAAAAGATCTCTGGAATCTCCCCATCGTCTTCCTCGTGCTCTGCCTGCTGAAAAGCGCGGAGTGGCTCCTCCGCCGGAAGTGGGGCGTCGTATGAAACCGCTCTTCGCAACTCTTGCGCTCGCCGCGCTCTCCTGGACCGCCGCGCCCGCGCTCGCCGCCACGCACTACCTCACCCTCTCCGGCCTCGGCGGAGAAAAGGACTATGAGCAGCGCTTCGCCGCGCAAGCCAAAGAGATCGAAAAGCTGCTCAAAGGCAGCGGCGGCGACGTCAACGTCATCACGCTTTCCGGCACCGAAGCCACGCGAGAAAAAATCAGAGCTGCCTTCGAACGCATCGCCGCCGCCGCCAAGCCCGACGACGCCTTCGTGCTCATGCTCATCGGCCACGGCACCTACGACGGCAACGACTACAAGTTCAACATCCCCGGCGCCGACTACTCCGGCACCGAACTCGCCGCTCTGTGCGACCGCGTGCCCGCCACCCGCCAACTCGTGGTCAACACCACCAGCGCCAGCGGCGGTTCGCTCCTCGCCCTGCAGAAGCCCAAGCGCGCCGTCATCGCCGCTACCAAGGCCGGCAGCGAACGCAACGCCACCGTCTTTGCCCGTTATTGGGTGGAGGCTCTGCGCGACGCCGCCGCCGATGGCGACAAGAACGAAGTCGTCTCCGCGTTGGAAGCCTACCGCTACGCCGATCGCAAAACCGTCGAGTTCTACGAAACCAACAAGCGCCTCTCCACCGAACACGCAGTCATCGAAGACACCGGCGCGGGCGAGGCCGTCCGCGCGCCTTCCACCACCAACGGCCAAGGCTTGCTCGCCGCCTCGTTCCCGCTGCTGCGCATCGGCAGCGCCCAGCGCGCCGCCGCCGACCCGGCCAAACGCCGCCTGCTCGAACAGAAGGAAAACCTCGAACAGAAAATCGACAAGCTGAAGTACGAAAAGGCCGCCATGGCGCTCGAAGACTACCGCAAGCAGATGTCGGCCGCGCTGCTCGAACTTGCGCGGCTGCAAGAGGAGTTGGATAAATAAGAGATGGGAAGGCGTGTTGCCATTCCGGTTGGGGTGCTCGCCGTCGCGGCGGTCGTGGCGCTGCTCACCTCCTTGCCCGCCCAGGAATCGCGGCCGATCCGCGTGCAGATGGGCGCCAACCTGCCCAATGCCGCGCCCGCCTGCTGGAAACTCCGCCATCTCGGCAAATTGCCCGAAGCCGAACAATGCTTCGAAAAGCTCCTCGACAGCCGCAACCCCGCCGAACGCGCCGAAGGCGCCTGGGGCATCGGCGACTATAGGAGCGCAAACTCCGAATTTAAGCAGGCCGCCGAACGCGAGCCCGCCAACTCGATGGTCCGCGTCCGCTGGGGCCGCCTCTTCCTCGAACGCTTCAATATCGACGACGCCGTCAAGCTCTTCCAGGAAGCCCTCGAGCTCGACGACAAGAACGCCGAAGCGATGCTCGGCATGGCGCTGGTCTCGGCCGAAAGTTTCTCCAGCAAAGCCCTCGAACTGGCGCACAAGGCCGTCGAACAGGATCCCAACCTCGTCGAGGGCCGCGAACTCCTTGCCGGCCTCGCCCTTGAAGACTCCGACGAAGAGAAAGCCATCAGCGAAGCCGACAAAGCGCTCAAGCTCACGCCCAACGCCTTCGACGCACTCGCCGTCAAGGCCGCCATCGAAGCTCTGGCCGACCGCTCGCCCGACCCGCTCCTCGAAAAGGTCTGGGCCGTCAATCCCCACTACGGCGAAGCGCACGCCATCGTCGCCCATCACCTCGTCCTCAACCGCCGCTACGTCGATGGCATCGCCCACTACCGCAAAGCCATCGAGCGCGATCCCAAAAACTGGGCCGCCCGCAGCGAACTCGGCATCAACCTCATGCGCATCGGCCAGGACGGCGAAGCGCGCCAGCAACTGGAACTCTGCTTCAACAACAAATACGACAACAACCCCACCATCAACTCGCTCCGCCTGCTCGACAGCTACGCCAACTTCAAAACCTACGAGACCCCGAAGACGATCCTCAAGCTCCATAAAAAGGAAGCCGATCAACTGCTCGTCTACATCCAGCCGGAACTGGAAAAGGCCGTCGCCACCTTCGAAAAGAAGTACAAGATGACCATCGGCGCGCCCGTGCAGCTTGAAGTCTACCCCGATCACGAAGACTTCGCCGTGCGCACCATGGGCATGCCCGGCTTGGGCGCGCTCGGCGTCACCTTCGGCCACGTCGTCGCCATGGATTCCCCCTCCGGCCGCAAGCCCGGCACCTTCCATTGGGCCAGCACGCTGTGGCATGAGCTCAGCCACGTCTTCGTCCTCACCGCCACCAAGCACCGCGTGCCCCGCTGGTTCACCGAAGGCTTCGCCGTGCACGAAGAAACCGAAGCCGCGCCCGATTGGGGCGACCGCATGACGCCCGATATCGTCGGCGCGATCAAAGCCAAACAGCTTCTCCCGGTGGCTGAACTCGACCGCGGCTTCATCCGCCCCAAGTATCCGCAACAGGTCATCGTCAGCTACTTCCAGGCCGGCCGCATCTGCGACTACATCCAGACGAAGTGGAACTATGACAAGCTCCTCGAAATGATGCACCTCTTCGGCGCGCGCAAAACCACGCCCGAGGTCATCCGCCAGGCCCTCGGCATGGAACCCGAAGCCTTCGACAAAGAGTTCCTCGCCTGGGTGGAAAAGGAAGCGGGCACCGCCGTTTCGAAATCCGACGACTGGCGCAAGGGCATGACCGCGCTTGCCACCCTCAAGCGCGCCTCCGATCACGGCGCCATCGTCGACAAGGCCAAAGAGCTGATCGCCATCTACCCCGACTTCGTCGAACCCGGCAGCGCATACGAAACCGCCGCCGATTCCTACCTCGAAATGAAGGACAAAGCCGGCGCGCGCAAGACGCTGGAACAGTACGCCAATAAAGGCGGCAAAATGCCGGAGTCGCTGAAGAAGCTCGCCACGCTCCAGGAAGAGGCGGGCGACAAGGCCGCCGCCGCGCGCACGCTCACCAAGATCAACTACATCTATCCCCTCAAGGATGAGCCGATGCACCGCAAGCTCGGCGAGTTGAGCCTCGCCCTCGGCCGCCTGCCCGACGCCATTCGCGAATTCGAAGCCATTGTCGCCGGCGCGCCCATCGATCCGGCCACGGCCCACTACGACCTGGCCACGGCCTATTTGAAGGCAGGGAAGAAATCGAAAGCGGAAGAGCAGATCTTCCTCGCGCTGGAGGCCGCTCCCGGCTTCAAGCCCGCGCAAAAATTGATGCTTGAGCTGAACGCCGGCCAAGCGGGGCAAAAGGAGAAACAATAATCACATGTCGACGATCGCGGAAGTGAATCTGGACAGCGCCGAACTGAAAGGGCGCGTCGACCGGTTCCAGGAATGCTATGCGCAAATCACCGAACAGGTACACCGCGTCATCGTCGGCCAGGAAGAGGTGCTCGAACAAATCCTGATCGCGCTCTTCGTCGGCGGCCACTGCCTCATCACCGGTCTCCCCGGCCCGGCCAAAACCCCCATGGTGCCCACCATCGCCACCACGCCCGGCCTGGAGATCAAACACATCCTCTTCACGCCCGACCTGATGCCCACCGACATCACCGGCACCGACATCATTGAAGAGGACCCCACCACCGGCCGCCGCACCTGGACCTTCGTTCCCGGCCCCATCTTCGGCAATATCCTCCTCGCCGACGAGATCAACCGCACGCCTCCCAAGACCCAGTCGGCGCTGCTCGAAGCCATGCAGGAACGCTCCTGCACCGTGCGCGGCAACCACTACAAACTGCCCGCGCCCTTCTTCGTGCTCGCCACCCAGAACCCCATCGAACTCGAAGGCACCTACCCGCTGCCCGAAGCCCAGCTCGACCGCTTCCTGTTCAACACCGTGCTCGACTACCTCAGCGCCAG
>CAYUZM010000708.1:0-3946 GCA_964449665.1 uncultured Solibacteraceae bacterium | reverse complement strand
ACCGCGGCTCGCGTGAGTCGCCGGGCCGTCACGATCGATCACCGTGACGGTGGCAAGCGAGTTGACTTCGGCCGAGATGGTGGACATGGCGGCGGCAAAGATAGCGGCCATCACGAGGCCGACAAGTCCAGCGGGCAAGTAGTGCGTGACGAACGTGAGGAAGATGAAGTTGGTGTCGTTGGTCGCTCCTGATTGCTTGCGAACCTGGTCCATTTCGGCTTGCGCGCGCAGGAAGGCGGCGTCGTCGCGTCCGGCGGCGGCTCTGCGCGCCTGCCAGGCCTGATCGAAACGTTGTTGCAGTTGGGCCGCGCCGGCGCGCTGTTCGATCTTTTTCATTTCGCCCGGATGAAAGATCATCGGCGGCTGCACGTGAATGTAAAAGACGAACACCATCGCGCCGGTGAAGAGAATCAGGAACTGCATCGGGAGTTTGGCGACGGCGTTGAACAGCAGACTGAGACGGCTTTGCGCGATGGAGCTGCCGGTGAGGTAGCGCTGCACCTGCGACTGGTCGCAGCCGAAATAAGCGAGCGACAGGAACATGCCGCCGATCAGGCCGCTGAAAAGGTTGTACTGGTCGCTGAAGGAGAAATGGGTGACCAGGGCATTCAATCGGCCCGCGGCTCCGGCCGTCTTCACGGCATCGAGGAAACTAACCTCCGGCGGCATGAGCCAGATGGCGCTGAGCAGCGCCGCCACGAGGCCCACCATCATGATGAGCATCTGCTGAAAGTCGGTCCACGTTACGGCGCGAATGCCGCCGAGAGTGGTGTAGACGACGACGAGCACGCCCATGATGGCCGTGGTCATGTAGTCGGGCCAGCCAAAGATCACGGTGAGGACGATTGCGGGGGCGTAGAGCGCGACGCCGGCGCCGAGGCCGCGTTGAATGAGAAAGACGATGCTGACGAGGGTTCGCGTCTTCACGTCGAAGCGGTGTTCCAGGTATTCGTAGGCCGTGTAGACACGGGCGCGATGGAAGATGGGCACGGCGGTCGCCGAGATGATGATCATCGCCAGCGGCAAGCCCAGGTACATCTGCAGGAAGCGCATGCCATCGGCATAGGCCTGGCCGGTGGTGGAGATGAAGGTGATGGCGCTCGCCTGGGTGGCCATGATCGAGAGCGCCATGGCGTACCACGGCATTTCGCGGCCGGCGAGCAGGTATTGTTCGGTCGTGCTGGTGCGGCGGCTGCGCCAGAGTCCGTAGCCGATGACGAAGACGAGCGAGGCGACCAGGACGATCCAATCGAGAAGCCTCACCGCTGGAACCCCCACGTGAAGAACGCCAACAGAACGATGAAGGCGCAGAGGTAAACCACAACGGCGATATACAAACGCCGCCATGTGCCGAGGATGGGCGGCGGATCGTCCGGGATGTTATTGGGCAAGCAGTTTCCCCGCGCTGACGATGTTGGCGAATAGGCGGTGCGCGCCGGGCACGCCGGCGGGCAACTGGCGGAACCAACTCATGGGCGTGAAGACATAAACGCCCTTGCCGTAGCGTGTCCAGAGCGTTGCGCCTTGCGAAGGCTTTTCACCGGGGTCGTGCGCTTGCCACAGCGCCTGGTAGCGCTCGTCGTATTTGGACGCGAAGTAGAGGCCGCGTTCCTGGACCCAGCCTTCGTAGTCGGCAGGCTTGATTTGATTGGGCGCGGAGAGGAGAGGGCTGTCGGGCTGGATCGGAGTGAGCGGCGCCTCTTCGACCGCGACACGGTCGCGTCCGACGGTGAGCGGATAGGGACCGATGCGGTCCAGCTCATTCGATTCACGGCCGAAGGGCCCGCCGGTGGCGACGTTGTACTGAACCACCATGGTGCCGCCCTTGCTGACGTATTCGAGCAGGCGGTCCTGATTGGCGCGGAGATCGGCGCGAGTGTTGTAGGCGCGGACACCGGTGACGATGGCGTCGTAATGCGAGAGGTCGCCGTGGGCAAGTTCTCCAGGGGAGAGGACCGTCACACTGGCTCCCCACTGGCGGAGGGCTTGCGGCAAGTCGTCGCCAGCGCCCATGATGTAGCCGATGCGTTGGGCCAGAGACTTCACATCGGCGCGGACGATCTTCAGGCTAGCGGGCGGGAAGACGGTTTGGGGCGGAATGTGATCGTAGGCGATGGTGCGCATGCCGTGGGCGCCCGCGATTGAAAGTTCGCCAACAGAAGCGGCCGCGGGCGGAGTTACGTGGAAGGAGAGGGTGACCTGTTCACCTAAGCGGGCGATGGAATAGGACTGCGCCGGGGGTTCGACGCGCCAGCCCCGTGGAGCAATTGGGCGCACTTCACCGGACGCCTGATTGGTATTGGCGTGGACACTCACTTCCACGGTACGGGCAGCGGCGCTGGGAAACAGGAGCGACCGTTCGGCGAACTCGATGGAGGCGGGAGGAACGACGAGCGAGGGACGCCACAATTCGCCGCGAGCGGGATCGATATAGCGGTGGACCACGGGCCGGATGATCTCAACCGGGACGCCTTCCACACTCAGGTGGAAACGAACGCGGAGGAGTGGATCGGTGTCGGGGTTGCCGCGCTGTTGAAGGTCCGGGACGGCATAAAGATTGCCTTGTTGGGGAAGGCTGAGCCAGTAGGGCTGCGAGGGCGAAGCGGCGGCGGGAACAGGGATCTTGATCGTTTGCGTCCAGGGTTTGTTGTTGCCGGCGGGGGCATTTTTCGTATCGATCCGCTGCTCAGCGAGGCCCTGTATGTCGAGGCTGTCGACAGAGACGCTGGAAGCGCCGCGGCCCACCACGCGGGCCTGCAACTGCAACTCCGAGCCGGGCGGGAACATCCACATGGAAGTGACGGCGTCGACCGCGACCCCGGCGGCCGCGGCGGCGAGCTCGTCCAATTCGACGAGCTTCATTCGGGCCCATGGGTGGTCAATGGCGGCGATCAGCGCGCGAGCTTTGCCGAGCGCGGGGAGGATGCGCTCGGTGTGACGGATGTCGAAGGCCTTGTCGGCTTCTTCGAGCACAGAGGCTACGGCGGCGCCGCCGGGAATGCGATTCCAGGTGGTGTCGATTCCGGAGAACGGATCGCCTTCGCCGGGGTCGCCCGCGACCGTGACGAAGTCGTGGGGCATGGGGCCTTTGCGTTCGGCCGCCCTCGGGTCGGGCCAGAAGCCTGCGACGCGGGTCGTGTCGCGCACTACGCCCAGCTCAACGAACTCCTCGGCCATGCGCTCCCACCGGCCGGGATTCATGTGGCCGAGCTCGACGAGCGTGGGCATCACCATCGCCTGCATCACGCCGGCCTCATCCAGAACCAGCTCCCGAGACATGCGGTTGGCGTTGCCGGTCGGCAACGACATGATGTGGTCGGCGAGCTCTTCGGTGTGGGTCATGGCGTATTCCCACCCCCGCATCGAAGCCGAACGGAACGACTCCACCAGCTCCGGTTCTGCTGCCAGCATCCCCTCGCTCGTGAAGAGCGTGTCGCCGTAGAAGTCTATGCCGTAATCGGAGGGACGCAGCAGCGACACCTCGATTCCCCGTCGCCCCAGGCGCAGCGGCTCTTCGGTCAGATACGCGGACATGGCGTCGACACGGCCCTCGAGCAGATCCTCGAGCCGCCCCGTGTGCGGCAGGAGAACGACCGCTGACTTGCCTCCATCTGCGCCGGCCTCGATCCCTTCGCGGCGGAGCATGGCCAGCCACGGGCTCGCCCCGTTGCCCCCGGCCATCCTCCCCCGCCCGAAGAGGTCGGGCCGCGTGCCGGTTCCCCGCCGTGATCCGTAAAGCGGCGCGAAGATCGCGTTGAACGGTGCCGACAGCTTCACCGTTACCTTCAAGCCCGGACCTCTACGCGGCCACGCAGGATCGGAAAGGCTGCAGGGTCGTGCTGGAGCATCCGTTCGTGGCCTTCTGGCCAGGACTGGGGAACCCGGTCACCGTGCCGGCCCTCAAGTTCCGGGGTGCCGGCCCGCCCCGCCCGCTCCGCCCGGCAAG
>CAYUZM010000707.1:0-3948 GCA_964449665.1 uncultured Solibacteraceae bacterium | reverse complement strand
TCCCGCTCAACGACGTTTTCATTCCTATAGGTGGGCCAGTGGCCCATGCAAACACGGATGTAGGACCGAAACCAGGACGACTCGGGGAAATTGCGGAGGCGGGGCCCGTCAGCCGCGTGCCGGAACCGATCAGCCACCAACCGGGGCCTGTCAGCCGCGTGCCCGGGGGCGATCAGCCGCCGACCGGCCCGTCACCCTGGCTGAGCGCCGTAACGATGGCGTCCTTCCGCGTTTCAGCCGCGCGAACGGTCGAATCGAGCGCCACCCAATACACGGTGATCGCCAGCAGCGCCGCGAAGCCGAGCATTCCGTAGAATGCGGCCTCGCTTTCGAAGGCGAAGCGTGCCATGTAGGCGAGAAAAATGGGGAAGCTCAAAACCGGGTAGGCGAACAGGAGCATGGCCTGCATCTTGCCGGCCGAGGAGCGGCGCCACGACTTCGAGGGATCGACCGGGCGCGGATAGTGGATGGAGGCGAGGTTGCCGACGGCGATGAGAAACAGCGCCAGAATGAACGCCACTATATAGGATTCGGCGAGCTTGCCGGGCGTGATGGGCATGCGGAAGAGGGCGCAGACGGCGGTGACCGCCGTGATCTCGAGGAACACGAAGATCGCCGAGGCGATGTTCTTGCCCACGAGCACCGTACCGATGGGCACGGGCGTCACGTAGTAAAGCTGCGCCGCCGCGCGGTCGAATCCGAACGTATTCCAGAAGCTCACCTCGCCGAGGAGCATCAGCGCATAGACGCTCACGAAGGTGAGGTAGTTTGACGCGAAAGCGGATTCGGATTGGCCATGGCGCAAGGCCATCGGCAACCACACGAGCAGGCCGAAGGTGAAGCCCATCAGGAAGACCAGGCGGAAGCGCGGCGCACGGCTGAGGAAGCGCAGTTCCTTTTCGACGAGCGCGCCCAAGGGATCGGGCAGCACGGCGCCGGGCAGCCGGTAGAGGCGCTCCAGCCAAGGCTCGCCGGCCTGGGCGGCGGGCGCGAGCAGGGATTTGCCGGCCGTCGGGTCGACGCGAAATCCGCGTTCAAACTGGGCGCGCCCGAACCAGTAGGCCAACGCCAGCCAGGCGAAGGATACGGCGAGCGCCACGGCGTCGAACTCACCGCCGGCGAGCTTCGCGGTGGCGACCCACGGCCACACGGGGAGGCCGAGGTAGCCCAAGATGCCCGAAAGCTTCTCCGGCGCGCCTTTCAGCATGAGCAGTTGGGGCAGAGCGGCGAGCAACACGATGAGCAGCACGCCCAACTCGCGCGTGCGACGCCCGGCCAGCATGCGTGAGAGCAGGTCGCGCAGTCCCGCCGAGAGGACGAGATTCATCGCCACAAAGGGAAGGAACGCGAGAACGGCCCAGAACGGAATGGCGGGGTTGCGCAGCAGGCCGGCGGCTGCGCCCGTGAGCAGGATCACCATTTCCATGCCCGTGGTGAAACGCAGCAACACTTCGAGGCCGAATAGCTGGGCGCGGCTGATGGGGTAGACGGCCAAGCGCTTCAGGTCAAGCGTGGCGCCTGCGGAGGCGAGCATCATCGGCACGAGTTGCCAGTAGAGGAACGCCGCCAGCAGCCCCTGGGGGAGCACGCGGCGGATGAGCGCTGTTTTCGACGGATCGGCAAACAGAATCGCCAGCGCGACGGCCCCGGTGGCCACCATGCCGTACCAGACGGCCGAGGCGATCGTGGCAACCCACAGTCCGGCGGTGTTGCCCCGCGAGTAGAAGTTCAGCAGGGTGCGGAACTGGGCCCACAGGATGGCGCGGGTTTGGGAGAGCATGCCGGTCAACTGAGCCAGTCCAGCGTCTCGGCCTGGCGCTCGGCGCCGACCACGCGCACGAAAGTGTCTTCGAGCGATTGCGAGGAGGTGCGGAGCTCGGCCATGTCGGTTTCCATGACCACGCGGCCTTCGGCGATGATGGCCACGCGTTCGCAGAGGCGCTCCACCACTTCCAGGACGTGCGAGGTGAGGAAGATGGTGGCGCCCTGGCGCACCTGGTCGAGGAGGATGTCTTTCATCAGCCGCGCGCCGACGGCATCGACGCCTTCAAACGGCTCGTCCATGAGGAAGAGTTGGGGGCGGTGAATGAGCGCCGCCGCCATGGCGCAGCGCTTGCGCATTCCTTTGGAGTATTCGGCGATCAGTTTGCGCGGCTGGCTGTCGAGCTCAAAGAGGGCGAGCAGTTCGCGGGCACGCTCGCGCGCCTGGGCCTTCGGCAGCTTGTACATGCGGCCGACGAATTCGATGAACTCGAGGCCGGTGAGGTGGTCAAAGAGCAGGGATTCGTCGGGCACGAGGCCGGTGCTGGCGCGGATGGCGTTGGTTTGGGCGGGCGCGGCTTCCGAAAGGGGGATGCCGAGAATGGAGATTTCGCCGGAGGTGGGCGGCGTCAAGCCCATCAGCATTTTGATGGTGGTTGTTTTGCCGGCGCCGTTCGGGCCGAGGAATCCGAAAAAGCAGCCGCGCGGCACAACGAGGTTCAGGCCGTCGACCGCCGCTTTGTCTCCATAGACTTTGCGCAGTTCGCGAATCTCGATGGCTGGCTGCGCATTTTCCACTGATTCCATTATGGCAACCGACCGCACGGGAGGGGTCCGTCCTGTCCGAGGGGGGACGGGCGGAGGGGTAGGCGGGCGACCGGCGGAGGGATTGGCGGGGAGACATGCGGGGGATCGGCGGAACAATGGGCGGAGGAATCGGCGGCGCGGGTGGCGCCGAATTCTCTCTTGGACTGCCCCATACCGCCGATGAGTGATATCGGTGGAACGCCCCATGACCCTATCCATGCAAGAGCGAATCGATCCCAGCGCCCGCAAACCGCACGGCGTACAGGAGAAAGCGTTGGGCCAGTTGGGGAAATTGCCTCCGTTTTCCCCGGTGCTGAACAAGCTGATGGCCTCACTTGCCGACGAAGACGTCAGCTTCAGCGAGATCGCCGGCTGCATTGAAAAGGACACGGTACTGGCGGGCAACATGCTGCGGCTGGTGAACTCGGCGCTTTACGGCCTGCGCGGCACGGTGAACTCGGTGCGCCACGCCGTTTCGTTGCTGGGCCTGGCGAGGATCCGCAACACGGCAATGTCGATCTCGCTCGGGCAGCTCTATGTAAAGCTGAACACCCATCCGCAGTGGTCGCACCGGCAGTTCAACCTGCGCTGCGTCTCCGAGGCGATCATGGCCGACCAGCTTGCCCAGCACATGGATGTCGATTACCCCGAGGGCGGGTTTGCCGCCGGATTGCTGCACCATTTGGGCCTGCTGCTGGCCGCCATCGCGATTCAGGCCGAGTTCGAACAGGTGCGCGTCGGTTATGCCGACGGCACGCACACGTTGGAGGAGTGCGAGCTGATGTACTGGGGCTTCGCCCACACCGAACTCTCGGCGGCCATTCTGCGGGAGTGGAATCTCCCGAAGCCGATCCAGTTGGCCGTGCGCACGGACCTGCCGATTCCCGCGCAGCAGGTGCCCGCGCCGCTCTCCAAAGTGGTGCTCGCCGCGGGGCGGCTCAGCGACCGGCTCGCCGTTCCCGTGCAACCCTGGATGCGCCAGCCCGACGGCGCGCCGATGGACATCTTTGAAGAGCTGCGGCTGGAGGCCAAGGCGGAGAAGATCCAGGAGCGGTTCCAGGTGGAGTTTGACGCCATTCGCAGCTTCTTCCACTAGGGCTTGCGCCGCGCACACCGAAACGTAACCATTCCCCACTGTCCGAAACCAAGAAAGCGGGGCAGAATGAGGAGGAATGGCAATGACTACCCAACAAATCGCGGATACGCTCGTAGGCCTGTGCTCGCAAGGCAAGTTTCACGAAGCGATCGACTCCTTGTATTCGCCCGAGATTGTGAGCATGGAGGCGGGCGCGCCTCCTGGAATGTCTCGCGAATCAAAGGGCCTTGCGGCCGTGAAAGCGAAAGCGGAATGGTGGGCGGCCAACCACGAGATCCACTCGG
>CAYUZM010000706.1:0-3954 GCA_964449665.1 uncultured Solibacteraceae bacterium | reverse complement strand
CGAAGGCGAAGTGGTCGGAACGAAAGTAGGAGCCGGAGGCGGGGCGTGGGTCGGGACGGACGGTCATGCCGAAGCGGGCGGCGATGCGTTCGATGTGAGGCCAGAGAGTGGTGCGCTCGGCGCGGTCGAGGATGACGTCTTTGACGCGGCCTATCGGATAAAACGAGTCGAAATTCAGATTGAGTGCGGTTTTGGCGAGAGGCAGAGCGGGCTGCGCGACGTAGGCATCGGCTCCGCGCAGGCCGGCTTCTTCGGCGGTGGTGGCGATAAAGAGCGCTGTGCGCGCGGGCTTGCGTGGGGCGGCGGCCCAGGCGCGGGCGATTTCGAGCATGACGGCGACTCCGGTGGCGTTGTCGACGGCGCCGTTGAAGATCTTGTCGCCGGGGGCGGCGCCGTCGATGCCGAGGTGGTCGGCGTGGGCGGTAAAGACGACGGCCTGTCCGGCGAGCGCGGGATCGGTTCCGGCGACCATGCCGATGACGTTGCGGCCGGTGAGGGAGCGGATCTGCGAAGGGATGCGGCCTTGGAGGCGGAAGCGCATGGGGTAGCCGCGGAAGCCGCGGTTGGCGGCGGTGGCGATGACCTGGTCGGGGCCGCGGCCATCGAGTTCGAAGAGCTGGGCGGCGGCGGCCTGGGTGATCCAGCCGGTGAAGGCGAGGGGCGCTACCTGCGCGGGCGCTAGCCGCGCGGCGTCCGCGGGCGCTATCCGCGCGGCATCCGCGACCAAGGCGCGAGCGGGTGTTGTGGCTGCGGGCGGGGCGAGCTTCGCCTGCGCCTCTTCCCTGCCCCAGGAGTTGCGCACGACGTTCCAGCCGTAGCCGGCGGTTTGGTCCGTATGGACGAGGATGGCGGCGGCGCAGCCTTTGCGGGCGGCCTGTTCGAACTTGTAGGTCCAGCGGCCGTAGTAAGTGAGCGCGGGGCCATCGAAGAACTTGGCGTCGGTTTTGGATTGCGGCTCGTTGGCGAGCATGACGCAGGCTTTGTTGCGGGCGTCGAGGCCGCGCCAATCGTCCCATGCGAACTCGGGGGCGGTGATGCCGTGGCCCACGAAGACGGCTTCGGCGTCGAGGTCGACGTTGGGCTGCTGGCGTTGCGTGACGCCGGCGAATTCGGTGAGCCAGGCGAACCGGATGGTGTTCGTGGAGGTGGCGGCGCTGAGTTCGACGGTGGAGAGCGTTTGGACGCCGACGAGCGGAACGGGCTGGAACCATTGGCCGTGGTAGCCGGGCTGGAGGCCGGCCTTGTCCATTTGCGAGGCGATATACTCTTCGGCCAGCGCTCCGCCGCGGGTGCCGGTGCCTCGGCCTTCGAGGAGGTCGCTTGCGAGGAATTTGACATCGGCGCGCATGCGGGGGCCGGAGATGTCTTGGGCGGGGACGGGGCCAGCGAGGAGGAGGGCGAGGAGGAGGGCGGGCGGGAGCGGCAGGGTGAGGGCCGCGTGGGGGCGCATCTCTTTATCGTGGCATCTCCAGGTGCGCGGCGCGCGCTCGGCGGGCGCACGAACCGCGTGCACAGTGGGACCGGGCCCCTCGATTTGCTAGTTTGGCGGAGATGCCGGTGCCGGTGCCCGAACCAATCAGCAAGAACATTGAGACGCTTTACCGGTCGGAATCGGGGCGGGTTCTGGCGACGCTCGTGCGCGTGCTCGGCGATCTCGAGCTCGCCGAAGAGGCCATGCATGAGGCATTCGCCGCCGCGTTGGAGGCGTGGCCGCGGACGGGTATTCCGGACAACCCTCGTCCGTGGCTGATCTCGACCGCGCGTTTCAAGGCCATCGACGCCATACGCCGGCGCGCGCGTTTCCAGGGAGCGCAGCGAGAGCTCATCGCGCACATGGAATCACGCGCCGATGAGGCCGGCGGCGATAGTGAAGAGATCGAGGACGATCGCCTCCGTCTGATCTTCACCTGCTGCCATCCGGCGCTGCCCCCGGAAGCGCAGATCGCGCTCACCCTGCGCGAGGTGTGCGGCCTGACGACCGAGGAGATTGCGAGGGCATTTCTGGTGACACCGGCAACGCTTGCGCAACGCATCGTGCGCGCGAAGGCGAAGATTCGTGAGACACCGATTCCCTACGAGGTGCCGGGTCCACAGGAAATGCCGGAGCGGCTGAGCGCGGTGCTTCATGTGGTCTATCTCGTCTTCAACGAGGGCTACTCGGCAGCGGCGGGAGCGGAGGTGACGCGGGCCGAGCTCACCGGCGAGGCGATTCGACTGGGGCGCCTGCTTGCCGAACTCCAGCCGGAGCCCGAAGCGAGTGGGCTGCTCGCCCTGATGCTGCTGCAGGAATCGCGTCGCGCCGCCAGAACCTCGGCGACGGGTGAGTTGATTTTGCTGGAGAATCAGGACCGCGTGCTCTGGAATCGCGCGCAGATCGCCGAAGGCGTGGCCTTGGTGGAGCGAGCGCTCGGTTCCCGCCGCTTCGGCGCGTATACGTTGCAGGCTGCGATTGCGGCCGTTCATGCGGAGGCGGAATCGACCGCAACGACCGACTGGCGGCAGATTGTGGCGCTCTACAACCAACTGGTGCGCCTTCAGCCTTCGCCGGTGGTGCATCTGAATCGCGCCGTGGCCGTTGCGATGTGCGATGGCCCGGAGGCCGGCCTCGTGCACATCGACGCGCTGTTGGCGCGAGGCGAATTGGCGGATTACTACCTGGCGCATTCGGCCCGCGCCGATCTGTGCCGCCGCCTGGGCAGGGCGGCCGAGGCTCGGGCGTCTTACGCGCGGGCGCTGGCGCTGACCCAACAGGAACCGGAGCGGCAGTTCCTGCGGGAGCGGATTCGGCAGTTGCAATAAAAATGGGAGCGGCTGTCGATTTCCGGACTTCGCAGCGACTATAGGGCAAAGGAACCATGAGCGATGGTTCCTGAATGAAAAGGAGAGAACGTTTTGCCACAGTATCTTGTCTGTAACTACCTTCCCGACGACTTTGACCCGTCCACGGTGACCGAAGCGATGGTGGAGGAGATCCACGCGCTCAACCGCGAAATGATTGCCGCGGGCGTGAGGAAGTTCGCCTGCGGCATCGCCCCGGCGGGCCACGCGAAGACGCTGCGGAAGCAGCCCGACGGCAAGGTGCTCGTCACCGACGGGCCGTACACGGAGACCAAGGAGCACATCGGCGGATTCTGGATTCTGGAATGCGCAAACGTGGAAGAGGCGCTGGCTTGGGCACGCAAGGGCGCCATCGCCTGCAATGTGCCCGGCGAAGTGCGCGAGCTGCTTTTCTACCCGGCTCCGGAAGAGGTATCCGGGGGAAGCAAGTAGACGGCCTGGCCGGCGCGGCTTTGGAAGGCGCGCCGTTCGCTGAGAGGAAGGAGCAGAACCATGAAATACGTCTGTTTGGGATATTACGACAAAGACAAATTCGACGGCATGACCGAAGCCGAACGAAACGCCATGTTCGACAATTGCCTGGAATACGACGAGCATTTACGCGCCAACGGGCACTGGGCCGGCGGCGAGGCGCTTCAGCCGGCGGAAACCGCCATGACGCTGTATTGGAAAAACGGCAAAGTCGCCACGACCGATGGTCCCTTTGCGGAAACGAAGGAACAGCTTGGCGGCATCCTCGTCCTGGAGGCGCGGGACATGAACCATGCGGTGCAGTTGATGTCGCAGCATCCGGCGCTGACGTACGGCAACAGTTTCGAGGTTCGGCCCGCCGGGGACATGAGCGGGATCATTCAGGCAAGCGAGCAGCGGCGGCGGCGGCAGAAGGGTGGGCGCTGAAGGCGGTTCCGCCGGACCGGTCCATCGCGGGGCCATTGGGGTTGTGGCCGTCGGGGTGGGGATGAACTGCAGGCGGTCTTTGGCGCCGGAGAGTTTGTAAACGGCATAGGGTGTAGGGCGCGGGGGGATTTGCCGATTAGTCGACCATGCAGATCTACGCCATCGGCGCGGTGTTTGTGGTTGTGCTTTTTTCGAGCCTGCTCGTGCTGAACCGGCTGG
>CAYUZM010000705.1:0-3961 GCA_964449665.1 uncultured Solibacteraceae bacterium | reverse complement strand
CCTGGATGTGCGAGATGTCGAAGCACTCGATCCGTTCCGGCCCCTGCTCTAGCCCCAGCACTTCACCCAGCGCCGTCGATATCGCCGCCGACGTCGGCTTCATCACCCGGAAACGCGCTTCAAAGCTATGCTGGGCGTTCGTCTCCACCAGCGCCAGCATGGCCTTCTTCTGGCCCCGCTGCGGCGTGTGGATCTCCACCTTCTTGCCCCGCTTCTCGCTCAGCCACTCCTCCAGCACGTCGCGGTCTTCAAACTCCGCGGGGACGTGGATGTGATCGGGAATGTAGCCCTGGTTGAGATAAACCTGCTTAACGAGAGCGCTCAGGAACTCGGCGGCGTCGAAATCGGCAAGGTCTTCCCAGAAGAATTCGCGGCGGTCCACAATGCGGCCGTTGCGCAGGTGAAACAGGTTCACCGCCGCCAGCGGCGGCTCGGCGTGGTAGGCAAAGATGTCGGTGTTGTCGCCGGCCGCGGCGGCCATCTTCTGGCGCTGGTCAAGCTCCTCCACCGTCGAGATCAGGTCGCGCATCGCCGCCGCCTGCTCGTACATCTGGTTGTCGCTCGCTTCGGACATCTTGTCGCGAAGCTGGTGGACCAGGTCGCGGTTGCGGCCGTCCAGGAACATCTGCACGCTGCGCACGGCGTCGCCATAAGCCTCGTCCGTGGTTAGTCCCTGCACGCAGGGTCCAAGGCAGCGGTGGATGTGATACTCCAGGCACGGCGCCGCGTGGTTGCGCGTCAGGTCCACGCGGCAACTGGGCACCTTGAAGCTGCGGTGAATGAAGTTGATCAGCCGGTGCGCCAGGTTCCCGGGAAAATACGGGCCGTAATACTGTTCGCCTTTGCGCAGCCGCCGCGTCACATGAACGCGAGGGAATTTTTCGCTCGTGAGCCGGATGTACGGGTAGGTCTTGTCGTCCCGCAGCAAAATGTTGAAGCGCGGCTTGTACTGCTTGATCAGGTTGTTCTCAAGCGCCAGCGCTTCCTTTTCGTTGTCGACCAGAATGTAGTGGACATCGCGCGCCTCGGTAATCAGCGTGCCCGTGCGGGCGTCGGCCAGCCGTTCCTCCAGAAAGTAGCTGCGAACGCGGCTGCGCAGGTTTTTTGCCTTGCCGACGTACAGAATCTTGCCCGCTTCGTCCTTATAGAGGTAGACGCCGGGATCGGTAGGCAGTTGGGAGGCCTTTTCACGAAGCTGAACAACGCTCTGTTGAGGCATGGAGAACTATACTCAAATTGTGACACGCATCAGCCGTGCGGCCGCCATCGGAGTGTTGCTGGGAACGCTCTGGCACGTGTGCGCGCAGCAGGGCCAGAAGCCGCCCGTCATCGAGGTGGAGCCCCCGGAAGAGGATGAGGCCGCAAAGCCGAAAGAATACGCCTTCAATCCGCTTCAGGCGGAAAAAGAGCTGCGCATCGGCAACTTCTATTGGAAGAAGAAAAGCTATAAAGCGGCTGCGCTCCGGTACGAAGAGGCGACGAAGTGGAACTCCGGCGACGTCGAGGCGTGGTTCCGTTTGGGCGAGGCGCGGGAAAAGTTGCACCAATCCGCCGAAGCCCGTGCCGCGTATGAACAGTTTCTGGAACTGGCGCCCGACGATAAACGCGCCGCCGATGTAAAGAAACGTCTCGCGAAGCTGCCGCCCCCCAAGAAAGAAAGTTAATTTCCGATGCCGGCGCCGGTGGAATGGATACGAACGGTGTGCCTGGGCTTCCCCGGCGCCACTGAACACGTGCAATGGGGCAACCACTTGGTGCTCAAGGTGGAGGAGAAGATCTTCGCGGTCGCCAGCCTGGAGCCCAGTCCGCTGTGGCTGTCGCTTAAAGTCACGCCCGAACAGTTTGCCGAATTGACCGAGCAGCCGGGCATTATCCAGGCGCCCTATTTCGCCCGCACAAAATGGGTGGCGTTGGAGCAGGATTGCGCAATGGGGCGGAACGAGCTCAAGACGTGGCTGCGCGGATCGTATGACCTGGTCGTGGCGGGCCTAACCAAAAAGGCGCGGGCAAAACTGCAAGGAGCGTCGTGAGATGGAGAAATATGCCGGTTTGATCGCGGTTCTGTTGCTGGCCGGTTGCGCGGCGGCGCCGCACGCCAACACCGTGCCCATCCAGTTCGACTACGCCCGCGTCGCCGGGCCGCTTGAATCCCTCACCGAAACCGACCGCAAAACGGTGGAAGACACCGTTGCCCTCATGCGCCGCGGCGACCACAAACTCGCGCTCGTACGGTTGTCCGCGCTAAATGACCGGAATCCTTCGAACTCTTCCCTGCGCCTGCTGAGCTCCTACGCGTTGCTGCAACTGGGGAATCTGGCGGAATCGCTCGCCGAAGCGCAGCGCGCGCACGATGCCGCCGATCATGGCGTCTACCAGTGCTACATGCTGGCCCGCGTAGCCGCCATCAACGGCAACAAGGAGTTGGCGCGGCGTGAGATCCAGCACGTGCGCGGGGCGGGCGATGCGGAGATGAAGGCGGAAATGGATGCGTTGGAACGCCGCGCCGGAATGAACTAGCGGCGGACCAAAAAACAGTAACCGTTCACTAACCCGAACCACCGAAAAAAGTCTCAACTTTTTGGAAGCTTCGCACGTCTAACTTTCCGAACAGGAGACTACATGACGTCCCGGGTATGGGTGGCAGTGTGCGCTATTGGCACAGGTGTAGTGTCTCTGTGCGGCTGCGGGAACAATCCGCAACGTGTTCAGGCAGTCGGACCCGCTGTAGAACAAAAGTTAAAGGAAGTGCTGCCGCCGGGAGCGGTCCGAATTACCGGACTGGTCCGTGCCGTGCGAGTGTTTTCCATTCAAACTCCACAGATCGCCATGGTGTCGGCTTCGCCCATGGGAAACCGCCTGACGTTAGTGACCATGGCCGACAACGGGGCAAAGGTGAAGGAGGGCGACACGCTCGCCGAGTTCGATAACACGCGCCTCCTCGACGACATCATGGAGGTCGAGGCCCGGTTCGACGACCTGGGTCACCAGGTGAAACAGAAGGCCGCCCAGAACCAGAGCGAGGCCGAAAAGCGCATCTCCGACATGAAGCAGGCTGAGGCCGATCTGAGTAAGGCGCTCATTCAACTCAAGAAGGGCCCCGTGTTGAGCGACGTCGAACGCAAAAAGAACGAGATCAAAGCCGAAAGCGCCCGAGACCGCGTGAAGAGCCTGAAGAAGTCGCACGACGCTCGCGTAAAGGCCGAGACGGCGGCGCTACGCATCCTGGAACTGCAGCAGGAGCGCCAAAAAGTGGCCCTGGAGCGAGCCAAAGCGAGCGAACAGAAGCTCACCGTCAAGGCGCCCCTGGGCGGCATGATCGCCCTCGAAAACATCTGGAAGGGCGGCACAATGGGCCATCCGCGCGAGGGCGACCAGTTGTGGCCGGGCCAACCGCTGCTCAAAATCTTCGATCCGGCCGAAATGGTCGTGGACGCTCAGTTGGGCGAACCCGATGGAACGCGCTTGAAACCGGGCGCAAAGGCGAGCGTGCAACTGGACGCCTATCCGGGCCTCACCTTCGACGCCGTCTTCGAATCCGCGAGCCCGGTCGCCACAACGGCGCTGGGTAGTCCTGTTCGGAACTTCCGGGCGCGATTCAAACTATTGGCAAGCGACCCGAGATTGCTGCCCGACCTCTCGGCCGCCGTGGTGGTGATGCCATGAAAATACGGCAGGTATTGAGCACCGTGGCTGTGCTGGCCGCACTCGGCGGCGCCGGTTTCGGCCTCTACCGGTTCACGACCGTACAGGCCGCGCAGTCGCTGCCCACATCGCCCGTGCGCAAAGGCGAGTTCCTGGTGACCGTGCGTTGCCGTGGCGAACTCAAGGCGCGCCGGACCGTGCAGATCACCGCGCCGCTGAACGTCCCGGAACTGCGCATCGTGTGGATGGCGGCCGCCGGTTCGCCCGTGAAAGAGGGCGATCCCGTGGTTCCCTTCGACGCAGCGAGCACCAAACAGCA
>CAYUZM010000704.1:0-3971 GCA_964449665.1 uncultured Solibacteraceae bacterium | reverse complement strand
GTGGAAGCCGTTGATGTAGTCGAAGGTCAGAGCGACTACGATGACCAGGATCACCAGAAGCGTTGCGGAGTCCATGCGCCTAGCTGTTCTTCACAACGACTTCTTGGAGCACGTCGGCCACGTCTTCGCAGAAATCGGTGGCTTTTTCGAGGACTTCGTACACTTCCTTGCGCTTGATCAACTCGATGGCGTTGGTTTCGGTCTGGAACAGCTCGGCGACGGCGACGCGGTAGACGACGTCGGCATCGTTCTCCAGGCGATTGATTTCGATGCAGTGCTGAAGGATCTGTTTGTCGTGGCTGAGGGCTTCGAAGGCGTAGATCATTTCGCGGCTCAACTGCACCAGGATGGCGGTGAGCTTGGTGACGGGCGCCGGAATGGGTTCGAGCGGATAGGCCGAAATACGGTAGGCCGACTCTTCGAGGCAATCGAGGACGTTATCGAGGTGTGAGGCGAGGCGGTGAATGTCTTCGGGATCGAGGGGGGTGAGGAAGGTTTGGTTCAGGCGGGTGAATACGTCGTGGATGATCTCATCGCCGCGGGATTCGATCTCCCTCAATTTGGTTGCCGCGGCCACCATTTCGGAGTTGCCGATGTGCGCGGCGGCGTCGAGAACGACGACGGCTTCTTGGATCAAATGCGCTTGCTTAAGGAAGTCGGCGTAAAACTTTTCTTCACGCGGGAGGAATCTCATACGTTTGAGCGGCTCGCTTTGGTGCCGTGCGAGGACCTTTCATCTTCTCAGTCCATCTTGGGACGGGTCAACTGGCTGTTGGCGATTGAACGGTTACGAATCCATGAAAATTGGAAACAACTCCTCGGGGCGTGGTTGTGGCTTTTGTGATTCTTCCGGCAGAAGTTGTTGATCCAGATAACGCGGATCGAGAAGGCGGTCCGGCTGGAGATTTCCCATCGCGCTGACCATGGTTTCGCGCAGGTGGGGGTGTTCTTTTTCAAGCTCGGCGAACAAATCGCGAAGCTTGCGCCGTACGGTACCTGTCTTCTGCGAGCATCCGCACGGAACAATGGGGGCACCGGATTTGGCGGCCCAGGCGGTGGTGATCTCCTCTTTCACGTAGCAGAGCGGACGGATGAGCCGGAACTGCTTGTCGCTCGACATGGTGATGGGAGGGAGCGCGCTGAGGCGCCCGGTGAACATGGAATTTCGGAGAAACGACTCGACGAAGTCGTCGGCGGTATGGCCGAAGGCGATGACGTTGGCGCCGAGCCCGCTCACGACCTCATAAACGGCGCGGCGGCGGTAGCGGCTGCAGAGGTCGCAACCGTGGTCGGGTTGCTCGTCGAGCAGGCGATGGCTGGGGTTGTCGTGGAAATAGGTCCAATCGATGCCACGGGAGCGAATCCAATCGCCGAGCGGGTTGATGGGGCTGAGGAACTTGCCCTGTTCGATGGTGAAGGCGCAGACGGTGAACTGAATGGGGGCGCGTTTGGCGAGGAGAAGGATGGCATCGAGGAGGGTAAAGGAGTCCTTGCCCTCGCTAAAAGCCACGGGGACGCGGTCACCCTCCCGGATCATCTGTAACCGCTGGATGGCTTCCCCCACTTTGCGCAGAAGCGTTTTTTCTAATTCCAATCTTCCATTATCGCCGATGTCGGGCGGCGGGAGTAGAATACTGCCATGCGAAGACGGGCTGGGTGGGTTGCGGCGATCGCCGGGAGCGTGCTGTGGGCGGCCGGGAGCGTGCTGAGGTTGGCCGCGAGTGTGATGTGCGTGGCCTTGAGTGTAGTGGCCGCGGCCGAGCCTCCGCGGGAGTGGGTGGATGCCGATACGGGACATCGCGTGGTGCGGTTGACCGACGAGCCGGGCAGCGCGAGCCTTTATTTCAATCAGAACGGCTACACGGCCGATGGCAAGAACCTCGTCTACACGACGCCTGAGGGGATCAGCGTTCTCGACCTGGCGACGCGGAAACCGAGGCGCGTGGTGGAAGGCCAGGTGCGCATGATCGATGCCGGGCGTAAGCACCAGCGCGTGTACTACATTCGCGACGGGGCGGCGTATTGGACTTCGGTGACGACAGGGGAGACGCGCAAGATCGGCGCGCTTCCGCCGCGGGGTTCCATTGCCACGGTGAATGCCGATGAGACGCTGCTGGCGGGCACCTACATTGAAGGCGAGGGCCAGGACTACGGCGGCAATCGCGGCGGACAGAAGAACGCGCAGGGGCATTCGCTTGATCAGCCGCGCAATAAAGGACAAATGATGGAGGACCGCTGGGCGTCGCGCCTGCCGATGGCGATGTTCACGTTGAACATTGAAACCGGCGAGACGCGCATCATTCACCGCGCCAACGACTGGCTGAACCACCTGCTGTTTTCGCCCAGGGACCCGGGCCTGCTGATGTTCTGCCACGAGGGCCCGTGGCACAAGGTGGATCGCATCTGGCTGATTCGGACCGATGGGTCCGGTTTGAAGAAGATCCATTCGCGGACGATGGCGATGGAGATTTGGGGACATGAGTTTTGGAGCGCGGACGGGAAGACTGTTTACTACGACCTGCAGATTCCGCGCGGCGAGGATTTTTGGCTGGCGGCGTATGAGGTGGAGAGCGGAAGGCGGCGCTGGTATCACTTGCAGCGTGATGAGTGGTCGATCCACTTCAATGTGAACCGGGATGCGAGCCTGTTCACGGGCGATGGCGGCGATCCAGGGCAGGTGGCGCGGGCGAAGGACGGGCAGTGGATTTATCTGTTCCGGCCGGAGTTGATTCCGAATCGTGGACTCGACGATGAATCGTTCGTGCAGCCGGGCGTGCTGCGGGCTGAGCGGCTGGTGAATATGGCCAAGCACCAGTACCGGTTGGAGCCGAATGTGAGCTTCACGCCGGATCAGAAGTGGGTGGTGTTCCGGTCGAATCTGTTCGGCGACACCTACGTGTTCGCGGTGGAGGTGGCGAAGGCGGGCGCTACTCCAACAGAATCTGCACGGGATTCGCGGCCTGGTCCTCGACGGTAACGAAGACGAGGACGCGGCCCGCGCCGGCGAGTGAGCGCGGGAGTTCGAGATCGACTTGATCGATCCAGGGGAAGCGTTCGCTGGGTCCGGCGTAGAGCACGGGAATATTGAGGCCGGAGATGGTGGCGCGGACGGAGTCGAGCGAAGCGCGATTGCGGATGCCGCTGGCATAAAGAGTGAGCACTGCGCGGATGGAGGTGGAGAGCGCGATGGGCAGGCTGGGGCAGGCGTACTCGGTTTCGAGGGCGCAATCGTAGGTGGGAGAGAGCACGCGCTGGCCGATGCGTTCGAGGAGGAAGACACCGTCGGCGGGACCGTCGCCCATGTTGGTAGTGGTGAGGAGCCCTGGTGAGACGTGCTCGACGATGAGATTGCCCCATACCTGTTTGGTGGGGCCGGTGATGACGACGCGGGCCAAGCCGGTGGCAGCCTCGTCGGGAACCTTGTAGTTGACCTGAAACGGACCGGCGTAGAGGAGCGGCGCGAGGTGGAGCGTGCCGGCCGAGTCGCGAATGGTCACGGAGACGCCGGCGAGTTCGAGAGGCAAGGGGAACTGAGAGGCGTGCGTGGCTTCGACGCCGAAGTCGCGCACGTAGCCATCGACCATCATGCCGGGGGCGGCAATGAAAGTTCCATAGGCGACGTTGACGCTGCCGAGCCAGCTCAGCGGGAAGCGCTGCGGCTGGAGAGTGGGGGGAAAGGGGAGGGTTCCCACGGATTCGAGAGGCAGCGGGTCGCGCGATTCCTGGCTGAAGTCGAAGGGATCGTAGAGATCGGATACGCGCGGGCGGCCGGGGGGGAGGAGTTCGACGCCAAAGCGGGCTTCGAGCAGGCGGAGCCAGCTATCGAAGGAGTAGCGGCCGTGGTCGTGGAAGGTGGAGCGGGCGTAGGCGGAGATGACGAGCGAGGGGACGCGGGGGCCGAGGCCGGCGGGAGGCGGAACGTGGTCCAGTTCACCGGCGGCATCTTCCCAGGCGAGCAGCAGGGCACTGCG
>CAYUZM010000703.1:0-3984 GCA_964449665.1 uncultured Solibacteraceae bacterium | reverse complement strand
CCGCGCGCGCCGCAAAATTCCCCGCATGGTAGATTCGTGCCGTATGGCGCCGAGCAACGAAGTCACCCCAACGAGTTGGACGGACCTGATCGAAGTCCTGTTCGAGCACTCCTGGAACGACGAGCTGCGCCGCTTCCGCTCCCGCGACGCGTTTCGCGGCATGAGCGACGCCCGCTACGAGCTCAGCTCCAGCCTCATGCGCCTCGGCGGCGAATACTGGAAACTCGAAAAACACCTCGTGCGCAACTTCAAGAAGTACGCTCACCGCTCCATCGTCGAACGCGACTCCACCTGGCACTGGCTGAGCGTGGCGCAGCACCACGGCCTGCCCACGCGCCTCATGGACTGGACCTATTCGCCCTTCGTTGCCCTTCATTTCGCCACCGAAGACCTCGGCAAATACGACCGCGACGGCGTAGTGTGGAAGGTCAACTACAGCGATTCCCACGAAATTCTGCCGCAAGGCATGCTCCAGCTTTTGCAGGACGAAGGCGCCGCCATCTTCACCGTCGAGATGCTCGACCACGGCGCGCCCACCCTGCGCGACCTCGACAAAATGAGCGCCAAAAAGGCCGACTACCTCATGTTCTTCGAGCCGCCCTCCATCGACGACCGCATCATCAACCAGTTCGGCTACTTCTCCGTGATGACAAACCCCAAGCTCTCGGTGGACGCCTGGCTCCACCAGGTGAATTCGGGCAAGAAGGTGCACCAGCGCTGGAACAAGGTGATCATCCGAAAAGAACTGAAGTGGGAAATCCGCGACAAACTCGACCAGATGAACATCAGCGAGCGCGTGCTCTTCCCCGGCCTCGATGGACTGACCGCGTGGCTCAAGCGCAACTACTCGCCGGGCCCGCCTGCGGCGAAGTTGCCGTAGGCGCGGTGCAGTTCATGTAGTCGATTTCTGAGCGGAAACTACCGGTCGAGAACGATCAATTGATCCGCCGACGTGGGCAGTTCAGCGATGCGGATCGCATTACGCCGAAGCACGTCCGCCGCGATCTCGGTTGGATAGTTGCAGGAGCGGAGAATGACGACGTTAGCGCCAGGAAAATGTTTCAACAGACGCTCAAAATCGCTGTCGGTCGTGACCAGTACGAAACCCTGCGATGCGGCGTACTCCAGAATCTTCCGATCACCGGCGCGGGCGAGCCCATTGCGGAGAGCGCTTTCCGAGCCAGGGAACAAGTCGCTCAATAGAGGAATCATCCGCGGCGACAGGCTTTCGTCGAAGAGGAGTTTCATCCCCTGGAAGTGCTGGTCGCGGCCGCCAACTCAGCGGCATATGCATAAACGGCGAGGAAATCATCTGCGTTGAGCTGGGGGTAGTCGGCCAGGATTTGTTCCTGAGACACGCCGCTGGAAAGCCATTCCAGAATCTCCTGAACGGTGATCCGATGGCCGCGAATGCACGGTTTACCGAAACGCACGTCAGGGTCGATCGTGATCCGCTCGAGCAGCAAGCTATGGACTGCCGGCATCTTGGCTCCCATGAGTCCATTGTATCCGGGGCTTGGCCAGTCCATCTAAGACCGGCACGGGCGTTCGGCGGAAGGTTGACCTCTCGTTCCTGATCGTCCACTGAGGGTTGGGAATAAAATGGATCGTGTCTATCTCGGGACAGACCGAGCCCCTGCGCGGACGGCATGATCATCTGCTGCCACAGGGTTACCTCAAAGGGTTTACCGACCCATCAACCCCGGGCCAACTCTCCGTTTACGACACAAGGAAGCAGCGATGGTTTGAAAGTGGCACTGCGCGCGTGGCTGCGATCAGAGGTTTCTACGATTATTCACACGGCAGCGATCCAGACAAGACTGCAGACGAATCCTTCAGAAAATTCGAAGAGGAGTTTCCTAACGTCGTGCGCGAGCTGGTCGGTAGAGACTTTTTGAGCTGGCGAGAGCATCTCGATTTTCTGCTCGGATACGCGCAGATGTTGCGCGCAAGAACCGTACTGTTTCGGGAACAGGAATTAGCTCAGGCGCGTCAGTCCACAATACTCCAAATAAAGGAAGTGTCCCAAGACTCCAAGACCGGGCAGACGGTGATACGTTATGAGCTTCCCACCGAAACTGGCGCGGAACTTGAAACGCTGTTGCGTAACCTGAGTATCACTAGAATGCGCGGCGAGATCGACAAAGGTGCGGCGTGGTTTTCGAAGATGCACTGGTGTCTTCGGGTCACAGGAGATCGGGCCGATCCAGTCATTACCGGTGACAATCCAATTATTGTCGAGAGCCAAGCAGCCACGCTCGGGGCGGCACCAGCCGACCCGAGCACGCTCGTGCACTTCCCAGTTAGCTGGCAAGCGTGCCTATTCGGAAGTCCCGTGCGCTTCACAGTTGATATCGATTCTTTCCATGCTCGCGACTTACGGCGACTTCGGTCTCTCTATCTTCGGACCGACGGTCGTTTCGCGTATTCTCCAACACGCGTCTCCGAATAGGTCAACGTGGACATGTAGTCGCCTACTCGCTGATGTGCGCCCGTAGCCCGCCGTCCCGTACGCAGCCTCCCCTACCCCAGCTTCACAATCACCAGCGTCATATCGTCATGCTGCGGTGCTCCATTCACAAACGCATCCGCATCGCGCAGCAGCACCGGAATCATCTCCTGCGCCGGCAAATGCTGGCAGGCGCGAATGGACTTCAGCAACTCCTCCTCGCCCCACTCCTCATCCGCGCTATTCATCGCCTCGCTGATGCCATCGGTGAACGCCACCAGCACATCGCCCGCTTGCAGCGAAATGCTCCCCTGCTGATACGGAAATCGCGGCAGCAGCCCCACCACCGTCCCGCCCACGTCCAAATGAATCGCCGCCCCATCGCGCACCAGCAGCGGCGGATTGTGGCCCGCGTTCACGTACTCGAGCCGCCTCGTCACGGGGTCCAGCTCGGCGTAGAACAACGTCGCATAGCGGCTCGCCGTCGAAGCCTCGTAGATGAGCGAATTCACGTTCCCAATTAAGAGCGCCAGGTCCGATTCTCCTCGCAAACTCTGCCCGCGCACGGACGCCTGCAAGCTCGCCATCAACAGCGCCGCCGCAATCCCCTTGCCCGAAACATCGCCGATCACCACGCCCAAACGCCCGCCCGGCAGCGCGAGAAAGTCGTAGTAGTCGCCACCCACGCCCAACGCCGGCCGGCAGCCGCCCGCGCAATCAAGCCCCGCAATCTTCGGCAGCTTCTGCGGAAACAGCCGCTCCTGCACCTCGCGCGCAATTTCGATCTCGCGGTTCATGCGCTCGCGCTTGGCCGCCTCGCTCGCAATCTCCGCCGTCAGTTGCGAGTTCTCCAGCGCCAGCCCGGTCTGCGCCGCCACCGAACTAAGCAACCGGATATCGGAACCCGAAAACGGCTCCTCGCTCCGCTTCTGCCCCAGGCTCAAAAACCCGAGCAGCTTGTCCTTCACCGCCAGCGGCAGAAGCAACTGCGATTCAAGCTGCACCAGCCATTGCCGCTCTTCGGCGCTCATCCGAGGGTCCTGATACAACCACGATTGCTCGTCGTCCAAATAGATCTGCGCGGGCGCTGAATGCTCCTGAATGTGCCGCACCGTGCCGCTCTCGCGCGGAAACGCAACCTCCGGCCGCGACTCATACCCCAGCGAATACGCCGCCCGGAACGGCCCGCCCGCCGGCACGAAGAACGCCACGCGGGGCACATAGAGCGTCTCCGAAATCCGCTCGGAAACAGTCTGCAACAGCGAATTCGGATCGACGATCGTCCGCACCTGCTCGCTCAATTCGCTCAACACCCGCTCGGCGTCGTACGCTTCGCGGAAGAACCGCCGGTCAATCCACTGCGCCAGCCGCTGCCGCAGCCGTTGCAGCAATACCACCGCCGCGAATCCCAGAACGATCACCAGCACCTTCCGTGGCCGGTTCATGTCCGAGTTCAGCGCATACAGTATCGAGCCCAGCAAAACCAGCGTCGATACCAGCACGCCGAACAGCACCGCGCCGCCCCGCACCATAGC
>CAYUZM010000702.1:0-3990 GCA_964449665.1 uncultured Solibacteraceae bacterium | reverse complement strand
CGCGCCCCGCGTGTACCTTCAACGGAAGGGGCGTCGACGCGCCACCCATCATCCGCCGTCCAACCATGCGCTTGGCATATTGGACCGGTATGCGGCGTTCGCCGCGCTCCACCAGTACGATGAAGGCCACCACGGCGACCATGATCGCCAGAATGATCGCCACGTGGATCACGGTCCATTGGCGCGTTACAAAGACGTTGGTGTAGATCTCGCTCATCGCCGAAGGCAGCCCGCGTACGATGCCGGCAAAGATGATCAGCGACATGCCGTTGCCGATCCCGCGCTCGGTGATCTGCTCGCCCAGCCACATAATGAAGGCCGTGCCCGTGGTGAGCGAAATCATCGTCATCAGAATAAAGCCGATGCCGGGGTTCAACACGAACCCGCCTTCCATCGATTGCAGCGTGGTGGCGATCCCGATGGATTGCATCATGGCCAGGCCAACCGTCAGGTAGCGTGTCCACTGCGTAATCTTGCGGCGGCCAAGTTCGCCCTCTTTTTGGAGCTTCTCAAGCGACGGCACCACAACGGTCATCAACTGCAGAATGATCGACGCCGTAATGTAGGGCATGATGCCCAGGGCAAAAACCGTGAGGCGGCGGAACATGCCGCCGCTGAACATATCGATGAAACCGAAGAAGGTGCCCTGGTTCTGCGCGAAGAACTGCTCCAGGCGCGCGGCGTCGATGCCGGGCGTCGGGACAAGCGCGCCCAGCCGGTACACCGCCAGCAGACCGAGCGTGAAGAGCACGCGGTTGCGCAGATCCGGGATGCGGAAAATATTCGTAACGGCTTCAATGAACTTGTTCATGCCGGAATCCTAATTGCGCCAGAGCAGGCTCTGGCCCGAAACTACTTCTGCTTCTTTTCCTTGGCCGCGGCTTTGGGAGCGTCATCGGCCTTGGCCTTCGCTTTGGCCTTGGGCTTCTTCTCTTCGGCCGGGGCCTCGGCGGGCGCTTCCGCTACCGGAGCCGCTTTAGGCTGCGCGGCGACACGGGCGGCGTGCTCGGCGCGGCCCTTGGCCTTGGCGATCGATTTCTCGGTTTGCGGCGGGCCGGCCGGGCGAACCGGAATCTTCTCCACCGTGCCGCCGAGCGCGAGAATCTTCTTCTCGGCCTCTTCGCTGAACAGATGCGCCTTCACGCTGATCTTGCGCGTGAACTCGCCCGCGGCCAGAATCTTCAAGCCGTCGCGCAGGTTCTTGATCGCGCCCAACTCCACCAGCGACTCCGGCGTGAACGTATCGCCTTCCAGCTTTTCAATGCGGCCGAGGTTCAGGAGTGCGTACTCTTTTTTGAACGGATTCGTGAATCCGCGCTTCGGCATGCGGCGGTGCAGCGGCATCTGGCCGCCTTCAAAACCGCGCATTTTGGAGTAGCCGGAAACCGAACGCGCGCCCTTGGCGCCGCGGCCGGAGTATTTGCCGCGACCGGTGCCCATGCCCTGGCCGATACGGCGCTGCTTCTTCACCTGTCCGGCGGGCGGTTTGACGTTGCTTAAATTCATCTTCTCGATCTCCTGGCGTCTTGCGCCTTATTGCTCGACGATGGCGAGCAGATGCGGCACCTTGGCGACCATGCCGCGGAAGCCCGCGTTGTCCGGCACCGTAACCGTCCGGTTCATCTTCTTGAGACCCAGCTGGCGCACGATCACCTTCTGCTTCTCAGGACGGCAGATGGGACTGGCGATCAGCTTGATTGTGATGGTTCCGTTGGCCATGACGTAATTCCTTCTGTTAATCTTTTCCGCTCGCGGCTAGGCCTTCAACCGGTCCACCGGAAGGCCGCGCAAATCGGCCACTTCGCCCCGGTCGCGCAACTGTTCGAGCGCATCGACGGCCGCGCGAACCACGTTGTGCGGATTGTGCGAACCGATCGACTTGGTCACGACGTTCGGGATGCCCGCCGCTTCCATCACCGCGCGCACCGGACCGCCGGCAATGACGCCCGTACCGGCCGGGGCGGGCTTCAACAGCACCTGGCCCGAACCGAAGCGTCCCAACACGGGATGCAGAATCGAGTGCTCGGTGACGTGGACCTTGCGCAGATTGCGTTTGGCCGCCTCAATGCCCTTCTTGATCGCCGACGGGACTTCGCGGGCCTTGCCCGTGCCGAAGCCAACCACCTTGGCGCCGGGATCGCCGATTACGATCAGCGCCGCGAAGCTCAAGTTCTTACCGCCTTTGACGACCTTGGTCACGCGGTTGATCGAGATCACCTGTTCCTTCAGGTTCAGGCCCGCAATTTCCGTCTTCTTAATTTGGTTCACCGGCATTCGATCTTCCTTGCTTGCCCTTAAAACTCGAGTCCCGACTCACGCGCGGCATCGGCCAGCGCCTTCACGCGGCCGTGATAGAGATAGCCGCCGCGGTCGAACACAACCGACTTCACGCCCTTTTCCTTGGCGCGCTCGGCCACCAGCTTCCCAATCTCTTTGGCGCCGGCGACGTTGCCGCCGTTCTTCGCTTTACCCGACTTCTCGTGCGACGAGGCCGAGGCGATGGTGACGCCGGCCCGGTCGTCGATCACCTGCGCGTAAATGTGCGTCAGGCTCCGGTACACGGCCAGGCGCGGACGCTCGGCCGTACCGCTGACCTTGGCGCGGATGCGCTTGTGCAGGCGGTCGCGATGCGCGTTGCGGGATGGCTTGTTGATCATGATCTAAACTCCTTTGCTCACAGGCCACGCGCGGCTACTTGCCGCCCGCTCCGGCCTTGCCAGCTTTCTTGCGCAACACTTCGCCCGTGTAGCGCACGCCTTTGTTCTTGTACGGATCCGGCGGACGCAGGAAGCGCATGTTGGCGCATACCTGGCCTAGCATCTGTTTGTCGTAGCTGGTCAGCACCAGATGCGTCAACTTGTCCACCTTGGCGTCCACGCCGTCCGGGAGCATGAACTCCACCGGATGCGAGTAGCCAAGCGAAAAAGCGACAATTCGGCCCTTTACTTCCATGCGGTAGCCGGTGCCCACCACGTCGATTTCACGCGTGAAGCCGGTGGAGACGCCCGTCACGGCATTCGCCGTCAGCGCGCGCACCAGGCCATGCTTGGCGGCGTCTTTGTCGGAGTTGCGCAGGATGTTCAGAATCCCGTTCTCCTGTTGCACCTGGATGCCCGCCGGGATCGCCACGGTGAGCTTCCCCTTCGGCCCTTTGATCTCGATCTCTTCGCCGATTTTGATTTCCACGCCCTTGGGGAGGGGAATGGGCTTTTTACCGATTCGCGACATTCTTGTTCTCCCTTCCGGTTACCAGAGTTGGCACAACACTTCGCCGCCGACGCCCATCTTGCGGGCAGCCGCGCCGGTCATAATGCCCTGCGAGGTCGTCAGGATGTTGCTGCCCAATCCGCCCAGCACCCGCGGTACATCTTCCTTGCCGACGTAGATGCGGCAGCCGGGGCGCGACACACGGTGAATCTCACTGATCACCGGCGCGTTGGCGGCCGTGTACTTCAGGTAGATGCGAATCATCTTCATCGGGCCTTCCTCCACCTGTTTGAAGTTGAGGATATAGCCTTCGTCCTTCAGAATGCGCGCGATTTCCAGCTTCAGTTTGGAATTGGGCACATCCACCTTGGCATGGCGCGCCTTCAAGGCGTTTCGCACTCGCGTCAGCAAATCTGCAATGGGATCCGACGTCATTGCTCTTTCGTTCCTTTCGACCTATCTCTTCGGTCTCTCGTCTGGGCGGTCCCGGCGGAGCGGCTGTTCGCAGCCACCTTGCCGGCGCACCCGGACGTGTGCGGCCATTCACCAACTGGACTTGCCGCCAGCTGGGCTCTTACCATCCGAGCTCCTACCAACTGCTCTTGGTGACGCCGGGAATCTCCCCGGCGAGCGCCAGCTTACGGAAACAGATGCGGCACAGCTTGAACTTGCGCAGATAACCGCCCGGGCCGCCGCATAAAAAACAGCGATTGCGGTGACGAACCCCCAGCTTGGGCGTTCCCGCCGCCTTTGCCTTTGCTACCTTTACCGTCGTTGCCCTCC
>CAYUZM010000701.1:0-3995 GCA_964449665.1 uncultured Solibacteraceae bacterium | reverse complement strand
CACGGCATCCAACCGGCTGTTTGCGCGTTACTCCTTCGACGACACGCCGCTGTACCGGGCATTGGCCTATGGCGAGGAGTTGCGCAGTTCGTCGCCGACGGCGGGACCGCAGGTGTTTACCCGTTGGAACGCGGCAATCGAGGATTCACACACATTTTCGCCGAGCCTGCTGGGCACGTTCCGCTACTCGGTGACGCGGCTGGTGAACAACCGGCGGCCGTATTCGGACGGATTCGACGTGACGTCGATCGGGCTGCCTTCGTACATGGTGAGCGGGATGGTGGATCCGATCTCGCTGCCGGCGATCAACATCACGGGGCTTTCGAGGACGGGATCGGTGCCGAACACGGTGGTGGGCGGCTTCATCGGAGCGACAGACATGATCAGCTTCGGGCCGACGACGCATTCCATGCAGGGATCGATCAACAAGACCTTGGCGAGCCACACACTGAAGTTCGGGGCGGAGTACCGCGTGATTCAGCTCAACGCCACTCAGACAGGCGACCAGGCGACGGCGTTCAACTTTACGCCCAACTGGACGCAGGGGCCAAACCCGACCGCGTCGAGCGCAACGGCGGGACTGGGCTTGGCGACGTTTCTACTGGGGATTCCCGCCGGCGGTGTGGCGCCGGTTCCCGCGCTTGCGATGACGACGAAGTACGCGGGCTTCTATATTCAAGACTCGTGGAAGCTGACGCCGAAGTTCACGCTGAATTGGGGACTGCGATACGAGTATGAAGGGCCGCGCACGGACCGTTTCAACCAGCTCAGCAACTTCGATTTCAACGCGGCGTCGCCTCTGCGCGCCGAGGGGCTGAGCCCGCGCGGCGGACTGACGTTTGTGGGCGTGGGCGGATTGCCGCGCAACAATGCCAACCTCGACAAGAACAATTTCGCACCGCGCGCGGGCATTGCCTGGCGTGTGCTGCCGAAGACGGTGATCCGGAGCGGAGCGGGCCTGTTCTATGCGGCGACGACGGGCATTGGCGGCGCGGCGGGCGCGTTCGGCGTGAGCGGATTCCAGGCGTCGACGTCGATTGTGACGAGCCTGGATGGAGTGACGCCGATCGTGAAATGGAGCGACCCGTACCCGCAGGGGTTCAACCGGCCGACGGGATCGTCGAACGGCTTGGCTACGCTGGCCGGGCAGGATGTCTCCTTCTTCGATCGGGGCAATTACGTGCCCTACAGCGCGCAGTGGAGCTTCGGCATTCAACAGGAGCTGCCGTTCAACACGCTGTTCGAGGTGGGTTACGCGGGCAGCCGGGGCGTGGGCTTTGCACAGAATCGCGTCTGGAACCAGTTGCCGGATTCGGCGCTGGCGCTGGGCAATGCACTGCGCGACCAGGTGACCAATCCGTTCTTCGGGCAGATTGCGGTGGGCACGTTGGCACAGCCGAGAGTTGCGCGGGCGCAATTGTTGCGGCCGTTTCCGCACTTCGGCGCGGTCACGTCGCAGAACGCGAGTTGGGCGAGTTCGAATTACAACGCGCTGGAGGTAAAGGCTGAGAAGCGGTACGCCAGCGGCGTGAGCGCGATGGTGGCCTACACGTGGTCGAAGCTCTTCGACTATGGCATCGGGCCGTTCGCGGGCGAGGTGTTGGGCGCGGATTCGTTCCAGAACAACAACAATCTCGCGGCGGATTGGGGCGTCTCGCAGACCGATCAGACGCACCGGATTCTGTTGAACGCCGTCTACGAATTCCCGTTCTTCAAGAGCGGCACGGGAGTGGCGCGGCGGGTACTGGGCGGATGGCAGGTGGGCGGCATTTGGTCGGCGTTCTCGGGCGGTCCGCTGGGGGTGACGTCGCAAGTGAACAACACGTTTTCGCAGGGCGGCGGGCAGCGGCCCAACTGGAACGGGCAGAATCCGTGCGTTGCCAATCCGACGCCGACGAACTGGTTGGACGCTTCGGTGTTCTCGAATCCGCCGGCGTACGCGTTTGGGAATGCGCCGAGCAACTTCAATGGATGCCGGGCCGATTCGACGAGCCAGGTGGACGTGAACTTCGCGAAGACCACGTTGATCCGGGAGCGGTTGAACTTGCAGTTCCGCGCGGAGATTTACAACATCACCAACGCGACGACGTTTGCGCCGCCGAACCAGCAGTTCGGCAACGTTCAATTCGGAACAGTCAACTCGCAGGGGAATTTGCCGCGCATCATCCAGTTCGGTCTGAAGCTGATTTATTGACGCGGCGCCGGAGCAGTTGAAGCGCGAGGTGCGCGAGTGTGACGGCGCAGAGCGCGAGGAGCGCCGTGCGCAGGTAGAAGGCGGCGGTAACGGTGACCCCGATGCCGGTGGCGGCGATGTAGGCGGCGAGGCACATCGGACATTTGGGAAGCGCGAGGAGGACGGCGGCCGGGAGAACGCCGCGGAAGAGTCCGCGTGCGAGGCCACTCGGGGGAGCGGCCTCGCAGCAGGTTGGATGCGTGGTCATGAGTGGCAGCAGGCGGCGGCTGGTGCGGCTTCATAGCGGTCGCGGTGCCGCACCCAGGCCATGGGCCAGGGGAGGTCCGCTTCGTTGCGCCCCTTGGGCGTTGCATCCAGGAAGAAGTACTCGCCGAGTAACGGTTCGAGGCCGCGGGCGAAGGTGGAGTAGGTGTGGAAGAGGTTGCCCAGCGGGTCTTTGAAGAAGACGCTGAGACCGGGGGCTTCGTCGCTTTTGAAGCCGGAGGAGCCGTAGTTGTAGGTGACGTTTCCGGAGGCAAGTTCCTCGGGCGTGAACGAGACCTGGAAGTCGCGGTTGAAGGAATTGGCGTAGGAGGAGACCCAGGGGAAGCGCCAGCCCATGCGTTTCTGGAAGGCGGCGATCTTCGGCATGGGCGCTCGCGCAATCACGGCGAACGTAACGTCACGCTGGGCGAGATGAGGCACGACAGCGTCGAAACCGTCGGCGGCCATGGAGCAACTCGGACACCCCTGTTCCCAATCAGGGCCAAACATGAAGTGATAGACGGCGAGCTGGCTGCGGCCTTCGAAGAGATCGGCGAGGGACTGGACGCCGTTGGGCCCCTCGAATACGTAGCTCTTTTCGATTTGGACCCACGGCAGTTGGCGGCGCTGGCAAGCGAGTTCGTCGCGCTGGCGGGTGAGCTGTTTTTCCTTCTTGAGCAAGTCGAGACGCGCGGCGAGCCATTCGTCCCGGGAGACGACAGTGTGAACGGTCATGTAGAAACTCCTATGAGTGCTGTTTTTTGGGTTTGCCCTTGGGCGGGCGGGGCGGTTCGAGATCTTCCTGCAGGCGAAGCAGGTTATCGGTCCAGTATTCGGAGAAGCGTCCGATCCAGCGTTCGTAGATGCGGCGGATGGGGACGGCATTCAACGAATTGATGCGCTGGCGGCCTTCCTCGCGCGTATCGATCAATCCGGCGGCGCGGAGCACGTCGATGTGCTTCATCACGCCGAAGCGGGTGAGGTGCGGGAAGGCGTCGACGATGGCGGTGGTGGTTTGCGGGCCTGGACGCAGCAGGTCGAGAATGGCGCGGCGCGTGGGATCGGCGAGCGCCTTCCAAACGGGGTCCAGGCCGGCGTCCATCAGGAGCGCGCGGACACGGCGGCGAAGTCGCTCACGATGGAGTCGAGCATGTGCTTCCAGCCGGTGTGGACGCCCTTGCGGTGGTCTTCGGCGATGAGGCCGAGGGCGCGGTGGCGGAGCGTGACCTTCACGCCGGAGGGCGATTCTTCGAGCTTGATCTCAATGTGATTCAGCGCCGGGTAGGACATGAACATGGGACCACTCAATTCTATGAGAGTGGGCGGCTTGATGACCTGGACGTGGCCCCACAGGTGGCCGATGCCATTGCCGCGATCGCGAAACCAGCGCCCGCCGGCCCACGGTTCGAGGATGAGATTCATCGGTTCGCCATCGGGACGCGTGTTGCCTTCGCCGAAACGGTGCAGTACGCCTTTGAAGACGTCGCCGATGGGTGCTTTGATTTCGATGTTCTGCGAGATGTCGAGAGTGAGCTGGTCGATGTTCATGGGGAAAGAA
>CAYUZM010000700.1:0-4009 GCA_964449665.1 uncultured Solibacteraceae bacterium | reverse complement strand
ATCGAACGATTTCGTTTGCGAAAGCGAGAACACGTTGTGGAAGATCGGATCCGAGTTGGGAAACGCGACGGTGGAGCCGGCGGGAATGGCCAGCACTTCGGGTTCGAACCGCCGTTTGGTCTGATTCATTTGCGCCTGGGCGGGCGTGGGCAACGGCAGGTTGCCTTCGAGATAGACCACGACGCGGCTCATCTCCTCTCCCAGCGAGCCCGACTCGGGGTCGGGGGCGGGCAGGGCGGCGGCGCGCTCATACACTTGGGTGAGGGAAACCTTCTTACGCGTGAGCGCTTTGGTGACGCGCACCCGTCCTGTCAGGTTCGCTCCAGACAGCGTGGAGAGCGCGAACAGCATCGTCAATGCACAAACGGCCTGACAACGGCCCATAACGAGGATTATCGTCACCACGTGCCGTCCCCTTTAGCGGTGTGGAGCGATATCCCTGCAACGGAAGCACTTGTTACACTACCGGCGTGAAACCGACGAAGGTGTCCGTGTTACAAGCCGGAGCTGTTCTGTATGACCTGGAAGCCGGCCTCGCCAAGGCCGAACGGCTGATGGCCGAGGCCGCGGCGGCGGGGTCGAAGCTTGCCGTGTTTCCCGAGGCGTTTCTGGGCGGCTATCCGAAGGGCGCCGACTTCGGCACGCTGCTGGGGTCGCGTTCGGAGGAGGGACGCGCGCAATTCCGGCGTTACTACGAAGGCGCAATCGAGGTACCGGGGCCGGCCACGGCGCGGCTGGGTGCGGCGGCGCGCACGCATGGCTTGTGGGTAACGATCGGCGTAATTGAGCGCGAGGGAGGCACACTCTATTGCACGGTGTTGTATTTTTCGCCAGAAGGAACGCTGGCGGGCAAGCATCGCAAGCTAATGCCGACGGCGCTTGAGCGGATCATCTGGGGATTTGGCGACGGTTCGACACTGCCGGTGGTCGATACCGGGTTTGGCCGCATGGGCGCGGTGATCTGCTGGGAAAATTACATGCCGCTGCTTCGGACGGCGATGTACGGCAAGGGAATTCAGCTTTATTGCGCGCCGACGGTGGACGATCGCGAGGTGTGGCAGGCGACGATGCGGCACGTCGCGGTCGAGGGCCGGTGCTATGTCTTGGCGGCGTGCCAGTATGCGCGGTTGGGCGAGTCGCCGCGCGAGACGATTCGCGGCGGCAGCGTGATTGTGGGACCGCTGGGCGAGGTGCTCGCCGGTCCGGTATATGATGCGGAGGCGATGCTGACCGCCGAGGTGAGTCTGGACCGGATTGCCGAGGGGAAGTTCGACCTCGACGTGGTGGGCCACTATGCCCGCCCGGATGTATTTCAGCTTCGCGTCAACGAGACTCCGCAGGCCGCAGTGAGGCCGCTGGAAGGGGAAGAATCATGAACCGGGTTGTTCGATTCGCGGCGATTTGGGCCGTGGCGGGTTGCGTATGGGGGCAGGATGGCGTGGCCGTGACGGGCGAGCGCAAGCAGTGGCACAAGGTGACGCTGACGCTGGATGGTCCGCAGGCGAGCGAGACAGGGACGCCGAACCCGTTTCTCGATTACCGGTTCCAAGTGATCTTCACGCACTCGTCGGGTTCGCCGCGTTATGTGGTGCCCGGCTACTTTGCCGCCGATGGCGACGCGGGCAACACCTCCGCCGCGGCGGGAAATCAATGGCGCGCGCATCTGGCGCCGGACAAGGCGGGGCGGTGGAATTACGAGGTGTCGTTCGTACGCGGTCCTGGAGTGTCGGTGGACGCCAAGGCGAATGGCGAGCCGGTGGCGGGCGCCGATGGAAAGAAAGGCAGCTTCACGGTTGGGGCGAGCGACAAGCGTGGCCGCGACTTCCGGGCCAAGGGGCGGCTGCAGTATGTGGGAGAGAACTACCTTCGCTTCGCGGGTACGGGCGAGTATTTCCTGAAGGCGGGGACGGATTCCCCCGAGACACTGCTTGCTTATGAAGAGTTTGACGGCACGTCGACGCGCAAGGTGCCGCTGAAGAAATATGCCCCGCACCTGGCCGACTGGCGCGCGGGCGATCCGGTGTGGAAAGGCGGCAAGGGGAAGGGGCTGATCGGGGCCGTTAACTATCTGGCTTCGAAGGGCATCAACTCGATGTCGTTCCTGACATACGCCACCGGCGGCGACGGTGACAACGTATGGCCCCATGCGGCACCGGAAGACAAGTTGCGAATGGATTGCTCCAAGCTCGATCAGTGGCAGGTGGTGTTCGACCATGCGCAGAGCAAGGGACTCTACCTGCACTTCAAGTTGCAGGAGCAGGAGAACGACGATAACCGCATCGGGAACGGGCAGCGCGAGGGGAAGGTGCCGGCGGCGATGGATGGCGGGGCGCTCGGCGTGGAACGGAAGTTGTATTTGCGGGAACTGGTTGCCCGGTTCGGATATGAGCTTGCGCTGAACTGGAATTTGGGCGAGGAGAATACGCAGTCGGCCGCTGAGCAGCGGGACATGTCGGGGTACATCAAAGACACCGATCCGTATGACCATCACATTGTTGTGCATACATTTCCGAACTGGCAGGACCGGGTGTATCCGGAGTTGGTGGGCGAGAAGTCAGTATTGACGGGGGCTTCGTTGCAGATGATGTGGGACGCGGTGCACCAAAGGACGTTGCAATGGGCGCGGGCGTCGGCGCAGACGGGGCGGCGCTGGGTGGTTGCCAACGACGAACAGGGGTCGGCAAGCCACGGGGTGCCACCCGACATGGGTTACAAGGGCTACGATGGGAAGGACCGCACCGGGAAGGTCATCCACACGCTCCACGACATTCGCAAACGGACGCTCTGGGGCAACTTGCTGGCAGGTGGGGCGGGCGTGGAATACTACTTCGGCTACCTGTTGCCGGAGAACGATTTGGTGATGGAGGACTTCCGCAGCCGCGATAAGAGCTGGGACTATGCCCGCATTGCGCTGGAATTCTTCGCGGCGAACAAGATTCCGTTCTGGCAGATGCGCGGCGCTGATGAGTTGATTGGCAACGCCGAGGGCTCAAACGCCAAGTATGCGTTTGTGAAGCCGGGCGAGATCTATGTGGTGTATCTGCCCGACGGGGGCACGACGGACCTTGATCTGAAAGCAGCGAGCGGGAATTTCCGCGTTGATTGGTACGATCCGCGCGCGGGCGGCGGGTTGCGGAAAGGCACGGTGGCGGCGATCAAGGGCGGCGGAGCGGCATCGATCGGACAGCCGCCGGCGGAAGCGGGGGAAGATTGGGTGGCGCTGATTCGGAAGCACTAGGCGCGTTCAGGAGTTCGAGGAGTGCGAACAGCCGGCGGCGCTGGCTGCCGGCGTGGGCATCACGAACGTATAGCGGCGGCCGAGGCGGATGAGGGGCGCCTGCTGCTTATAGCGCAGCACGGCTTCGCGGTTTTCGGCGCGGTTTGGGCAATTTGAGCAGCGAATGCCGCAGATCCGGAAGCTCTCGCAGCATTCGGTTCGCACCACGGCCAGGGTGCCGGAGGAGATCGACGGACAATCGGAAACCGCTGCGATGCCCGATCCGCTGGTGTTCATCGGCCCGTCCATGGGCCACTCATTTCGATCCATAGCAATTCAGTTGCAACTACAATGCCAGCATAGCATGGCATTGCGGCAGAATCCAACTGCCATGGGCAAACCGCTGGCGGCTGGCCGTGGCGGGCGGCGCGTATTCGGATATTCGCGGCAGGGAACGTAAGTGAAAACTGCAGAATGCGCGTCAAACTGCTATGTGGTTAACCGGTCTGGGATCAGGGGTGTCCCCGTTGTTGGCGGAGAACCGTCCCGGATGGGGAGGCACCCCCCCATTGTTGGCGGTGAGCCGGGAAAGCGAAGAAATGGTCGGGGCGAGAGGATTCGAACCTCCGGCCTCCTGGTCCCGAACCAGGCGCTCTACCAGGCTGAGCCACGCCCCGACGGTGAGCACTCACCAGGATACAACGTCTGGCCCTAACTGCGCCATCGCCGCCCCTCCCGCTACACTAAGGAGTAATGAGCGTTCTGCGAATCCTCGCAGCGTCCCTCATCCTG
>CAYUZM010000699.1:0-4014 GCA_964449665.1 uncultured Solibacteraceae bacterium | reverse complement strand
ACTCGCTCTACCTGAACATCGAGGGCAGGGAAGAGCATGGAACCGTTGCGCCCATCGAATCCGAAACACTGCTTGCCGAAATCAAGGCCAAGCTGCTCGCCCTGCGCGACGAGGAATCCGGCGCGAAAATGGTGGATACGGTGTACGAGGCGCGCACAACTTACCATGGAGCCGAAGCCGCGGGCGGCCCCGATCTTCTGATCGGCTATTCGCTCGGCTACCGCGCTTCGTGGCAGACCGTGCTGGGAGCCGTGCCGGAAAAACTGGTGGAACCGAACCGCGACGCATGGGTCGGTGATCACTGCATCGCCGCGCACCTCGTGCCAGGCGTCCTGCTCTCGACAAAAAAGAGCAAACGCGCCGAACCGTGGCTCGCCGACCTTACCGTTACGCTGTTGGGCGAATTCGGCGCTCAGGCTGAGCCCGGTATGGTCGGCAAATCGATCTATTGAAGAATCATGTTTAAGTCATCGTCGATTAAGTTGAGCAAAGACCTGATGGCGCGCGTTTCTCGCTGCGCCGAACTGGCCGGCTACGCATCGCCCCAGGAATTCGTCGAGCATGTCCTCGAAAAAGAGATGGCTCGCATCGAAGAGGAAGGCGAGAGCAAGGAAGACATCGTGAAGAAGCTCAAGGGGCTCGGCTATCTGGAGTAACTCGCGTTGAATTCTTTTGCCACATGGAGCCTGTGCGCGATCAGCCTCGTGGCGGGATGGCTGCTGGGCTGGGGTTTCATGCGCTTGTCGAACCGGAAGGCTCTGGCTTCGGCGGCAAACCGCCTGCGCGCGCACCTCATGGAATTGCGGCTGTTCGCCGACGAACCCGCGCTTGTGTGGAAGGCGCAATGGGACCTCGTGAAAGCCAACGGCGTGTTCCTCTGGCAGATGCTGCGGCCGCTTGCCGTGCTCGCCTTGCCCGCCGGACTGTTGATGTGGCAGTTGGAGCCCTTCTACGCGCACGCCCCGCTGAGTGTGGGTAAGCCGGCGCTGGTCATCGTGGAGTCCCCTCAGCCACAGCCGTCGCCTCCCGTGTTGCAGCCGGCGGATCCCATCCGCGTCGAGACGCAGGCGGTGCGTTGGAATGGCAATCGCAACGCTACATGGCGTATCCACGCGGAGCGGGCCGGAACGGTGCAGCTTCCGTTGCAGTGGGCGGGGGTGTCCGCCACTGCAAACGTCGTCGCGGGTGATTGGTTCTTGCGAATTCCACGCTCGCAGCAGGTGAACAGCGCCCGCGTCCGCATTGACTATCCGGATCGCGAATACACGCTCGCGGGCCTTTCCATGGGATGGTCGGCGTGGTTCCTCTTGTGGTCTTCGGTCGCAGCCATGGCGGCTGTGTGGCGGCTCCGTTAGTTCATCTCAAACGCCAAATCTCGATCGGTCCGCGAGGACCGTCATGCGCACCCGCCCGCTCCCATGCCGTTGGATTCGTCGCAATCGCTTGTTGCATCAGCTTGGCATGCGGGAACGGCTCCGCTGGATCGTCGAGGACCACAGTGAGCGGCGCCACGCTCGACAGATAGCGCATCAACTCCCCCTCGTCGCGGAAGCGCGGCGAATACTCGTCGCCTAGGAACGATGTGTCCGCCAATACCTGGCTCGCGCGCAGCACGCGATGGCCCGGCCTCCGCTCGTGCCCCGCAATCTCGGCCGTGAACACGCCTTCGCCTCGAAGGTCGGAGATGATGAGCAGCGAAGATCGCTCCATGACCGGTGTGGCCAGAATTGCAAGGGCCGCTTCATCCAGTCCCAGATGCGCCTTGGCCGGAGTGGTCCAGACATTCCACGCAGGGTACGCAGCCACGGCGATCACGCTCGCGCACGCCACCGCGCCCGACATCAATCCGCCGCGCGAAACGATTCGCCGCACCCCTTCGGCGGCGAGCAACAAAATCCACGGCATTGCCGTCAACAGGTGCCGGGGCTCCCACACCGCGACGAACGAGCGAAACAATATGGACGCCGCAACCACCACAAGCGCGAGCGGCCAAATCGGATCCAGCTTCTCACTCCGTGCGAGAGAACGGATTGTCAAAACCATGCCGACGCCCGCGGCTGCCAGCGCGGCAACGCCCATGTTGTCCCGCAAGTAGAGGAGCGTCTCCGGCAAACGGTGTGGAAGAACCACAAGGCCGCCGAGGAAGGCTACTTGATCATGCAACGCTCCAGGAACGTTGAGATACCAGGGGATGCAGAGTGCAAGCACCATGCCCGCCGGCAACCAGAACTGCCATCGCACGAACAGCCGAAGCCGTCCGTAGAGCAGCGTGCCCAGTGGAGGTACCGTCGCAAGCATAATCGCCGTGCCTTTGGTGAGTAACGCCGTTGCCGCGAGCACTCCGAACAGGGCCGAATCCTGCGCGCGTTCCCGCTTCAAATACATGCGAAACGCCGCCACGGCTCCCAGTTCGATCAACGCCATGGGCGCTTCGCCCATCAACGATCGCGCCGAGATTTGCGCCGAAGGAATCGTCAGCAGGAACAGCGCCGAAGCGAGCGCATACCTTCGCGGCAGCACATCCTTGATGAGAACGTAACTCGCCGTGAGAAGCGCCGCGTTGCACGCCGCCATCAACAGCAGGATCGATTCGCGAGAAGCGCCGAACGGCAGCGTCCAAGCGGCCTGCAGAATATAGAAACCCGGCGGCCAATGCCCGATGCCGACATTCGAGTAACGGTTCCGAAACTCGCGGAAGAAGTTCCCGACGGGCCGCGGCATTCCTGTGGCGGCGAAATCGTGTACCAGCAGGCCCGTCACATAGTGTGCCGATTCGTCGCTGGTTTCGGTGTACTCGGCCTCGAACGCGCCGCCGTGCACCTGCAACGCCACGGTCGCCGCCAGCGCCGCCACAAAGACGAGCAGCATGGTGGCGGCGTTTCGCACAGTTCCTACTTCGCTCCAGCCAGGCTGCGCAACTCCAGCACGAGCGCGTCCAGCGCAATCGTCTTTTGAATGTTCCGCCGCAACAGGTGAATGAGGTCGTCAATCCGCCGCACCGCGTCACGAATCCAGGCGAACTCCGTCGCGCGTGCCAGCGCCGCAAGTTCTCCGCGCAGATCGATATTGCGTACCGACGCCGATCCCTCGCGCAGGTGAAGCAAGTCCTCCAGCAACAGGAAGAGAACCTTCAGATAGGGCTCCAACTTTTCCGAACGCGCCGCGGCCAGTTTCTCCGAATACCGCGCCCAATCGCCGAACGGCGCCTGCCCGCACGACGACCGCAGCAACGCCAGCATCGCTTCCCGCCGCTTGTCATATGCAACCAGATCGAGCCCCAGCGCCGTGCCCGGACTCCCCGCCGCCAGCGCCACGCGGCGCTCGGCATCGCCCAACCCGCGCGCGCGAACGAAGGCAAGCATCTCCTCGTCGTCGAGCCTCGACAGCCGCACCGGGATGCTGCGCGAGCGAATCGTCGGCAGCAAATCGTACGTGTTCTCAGCCGTCAGCAGAAAGATGAGGTACGGCGGCGGTTCTTCCAGCACCTTGAGCAGCGAATTGGCGGCCTGCTCGTTGGCGCGGTCGATCCCGTCCACCAGGAACACGCGGTGCTCGCCCTGTAACGGACCAAACTGCGCCCGTTCCTTGAGCAGGCGGATCTGCGGAATCTGAATTTGCCGCAGCGGACCGTCGGGCGCGAACGTGACGAAGTCGTTGTGCGTAGCCAGGAAAAAAGGATCGTCTGATCTCTTTTCCGCCGTCCACTTCTCGCGCTCGGCCACCGTGGCCGCATTGTGCTCCAGGCTGAGGTCGTCGCGTTCAATCAGTTCCGCGTGGCCCAGCAGACGCGCGGCGAAGCGCCTCGCCAGCGTTGCTCTCCCCACGCCTTCGGGGCCATCCAACAAAATCGTTTGCGGAATCTTCTTGCGCGCGATCATGCCCGCGAGAATTTCGCCCGCCGCGGCGTTGCCGAAAAAGTTGGGGAAGGCCGGCTCAGTCATAGACAAAGTGCAGCACCTGCTTCAGGTCTTCGCACGCCTCCGCCTTGGCCGCCACGTTATAAACGCTCAGCGA
>CAYUZM010000698.1:0-4016 GCA_964449665.1 uncultured Solibacteraceae bacterium | reverse complement strand
AGGCGCTCCACCACCACGCCCGCGCCAGCGCCTACCTCTGCCACACCGCCGCGCAGCCCGCCATGACCATCTCGTGGGAGGACCCCGAACTCGACTTCTCCACCAACACGCGCGGAACTTTCAACGTCCTCGAAGCCGCCCGTGCCGCCTCCATTCCCGTCGCCATCTGTTCGAGCGTGCATACCTACGGGCCCGATGCCATCAACGCCTCGCTCACCGAAACCGCCACGCGGTATGAGCGCACGCCGGTCTCCATCGGTGAAGACGAACCGCTGCTGCAAGGCTCCGTCACGCCCCTCCACGCCTCCAAACGCGCCAATGAACTCTACGCCCAGTGCTACGCCGACACGTACAAGATGAACGTGGCCTGCTTCCGCCTCACCGGCATCTATGGCCCCAACCAGTTTGGCGGCGAAGACCACGGCTGGGTGGCCAACTTCGCCATCCGCGCGCTACTCGGCCTTCCAATTACCCTTTTCGGTACCGGCAAACAGCTTCGCGACATCCTCTATGCATCCGACGCCGCCGCTGCGTTTGAGTCCTTCTATCGCGCACCAAAGCCGGGCACCTACGTCCTCGGCGGCGGCGAGCTGTCCATGATCTCGCTCCTCGAATGCATCGCCCTCATCGAGGAGCTAACCGGAAACAAGGCAGACGTGGCCTTCCAGGAAGGACGCTTCGGCGACCTCCGCTATTTCGTCGCCGATTCCTCGCGTTTCCGCCACGCCACCGGATGGCGGCCACGCGTGCTTCCGCGCGAAGGCGTGGCCCGGCTCATCGATTGGGTGCGCTCGCATCCCGGCCTCTTTCAACAACCCACTGTGCAAGACGCCACCGCGCAGGATTCCCCCGCCGCGCAGGCTTCCCCCGCTGCCCCCGAGCTCACATGCGAACCGGCGTCGCGTTAGTCCATCCCACGCACGGGCACGTGACCCCCACACTGCGCGTGGCCGCCGAACTGGCCCGCCGCGGCGAGCGCATCGTGTTCTACGCAACCGAACGCTCCCGCGCACGCATCGAAGCCGCGGGCGTCGAGTATCGGCCCTATCCGCGCCCATACAACGACTTCGATCCCACGCCGCCCACCACGGGACTCTTCGCCGACATGGAACGCCTCGCCGCCCTCAGCCACGCCATCGTGCCTACCCTCGCACGCGAAATCGAAGCCCTTGGCGCGCACTACCTGCTGGCCGATACAAAGAGCCTCTGGGGACGCCTCACCGCTCAACGGCTGAAGATTCCGGCCGTCACCCTGTCCGTCGTCTTCGCGCTGAACGAGGGCATGGTCCCCACCGCGCAACTGGTCTCCATGCTCTACGCCGGAGCACCTTCCGATGCACTCCGCGCCGGCTTGCTCGGCCTCTCAAGGTACTTCGAACACGTGCGAAATGGCGACGCCGCTTTGGGCGTATCGAGCCCCGGAGTCACTGGCTTCCTGTCAAATCCCCAGCCGTTGAATCTCATCTTCACCTCGCGCGAGTTTCAACTCCGTGGCGGCGAGTTCCCCGATGCGTATCAATTCATCGGCGCCGCACTGGAGCCTCCCGTAACAGCACCGCCCCCGCCGGCGAACGGTGAATTCCCCTGGCATCGCCTCACCGGTGCCCCCCTCGTCTACGTCTCGCTCGGCACCACCTTCCACAACGCTCCCAGCTTCTACCGCCACTGCTTCCAGGCCTTCGCCGCAATGCCCTGGCAAGTCGTCCTCTCGGCCGGCGGCGTGAGTCTCGAAGCCTTCCGGGAATCTGCCGGCGAGGCGCCGTCGAATTTCCTCGTCGCTCCTTACGTACCTCAGCTCGCGCTTCTCGAACGCGCCTCCGTCTTCGTCACCCATGGCGGCATGAACAGCGTGCAGGAAGGTCTTTACTTCGGCGTTCCCATGGTGGCCGTTCCCCAGCGTGGCGACCAGTTTCTCTCCTCCGCGCGCATCGAAGAGCTCGGCGCGGGCCTTGCGCTCCTCCCTCAACGTGCCACGCCCGAAGCGCTGCGGGAAGCCGCGGCCCGGCTCCTCGGTGAATCCGGTTTCCGTCACAACGCCGCCGCCCTCGGCGAATCCCTCCGCCGCGCCGGCGGTTGCGCGCGCGCCGCAACGCTCATCCTCGAACACCTCGCGCACCAACCACCCGCAAATGCGACCATGCCGCCCGGCGAGCCCGGCCCTGCCACGCTACACCCGCACCCGCGCCGCATCACAAGCCCAGCCTCGGCGCGCTAAACCCGCGCCCGCGCCGCCTGCCAACCTCCATCCAACACGCCGCGCATCGCCGTCAACACCTTCTCGTACTTCGCATCGCGCGCCAGGTTGGAGAACTCCCTAGGATCCGCCCGCCGGTCGTACAGTTCCTCGTCCGGATGCGGTCCCGTCCAGCGAACATACCGGTAGCTGTCCGTCACCGCGCACCGTCCCATAATGTTGTCCGGCGCCGTCACCACGCTGAACGCGGCCTTCTTCCACGGCCGTCCGGGGTCGCGCAGCAGCGGAACCAGGCTCTGCCCCTCCAGGTTCGCCGGCGGCGTGAGCCGCGCCAACTCCGCCAGCGTCGGATAGACATCCACGAACTCCACCAGCGAACGCGATGCCTTCCCGTTCCCACGCTGTCCGGGAGCGGAAACCAGCAACGGAGCCCGCATCGATTCCTCAAACAGGCTCCGCTTGTGCCAGCGATGATGCTCGCCCAAATGCCAGCCGTGATCGCCCCAGAACACAATAACCGTCTTGCGCCGCAAGTCCAGCCGGTCCAGTTCTCCCAGCACCCGCCCCACCTGCCAATCCATGTAGGAAATCGATGCGTAGTAAGCCCGAATGGCCTCCTTCTTATCGCTCTCGTTCATCCCCATGTCCCGCGCCCGCGTGTTGATCGCAATTTCGCTTGCCCGGGGAATGTCGTCCAAATCGCCGCTCGGATTCATCACCGGCTGAATCGAACTCAGCGGATACAGATCGAAGAATCGCTCCGGAGCGACATGCGGCAAGTGCGGCCGGATATAACCAAGCCCCATGAACCACGACCCGGCCTTGTGCTTGTTTATGGTCTCCAACGCAATCTCGGTGGCCCGTTCGTCGGCCTGATCCTTCCCCTCGCCGCTAAACGCAATCACATCCCAGCGCGCCCGCGCCTTGCCCTCCGTGATGTTCTTCGCCTTGCCCGCCGTGCGCTGTTCGCTGCCCGCCGGACTGATGGAAACATCCCAACTCGGCGGGTCGTCCCACTTATTTGTCCCCACCGAACCCGGCACATCCATGTGGTACATCTTGCCCGCGCGAACCGAACGCCAACCGCTGGTCCGGAATAGTTGCGGCAGGGTGACAACATCGGGCAATTTGTCGCGCACCGAAATGTTGTTCTCGAATATATGGGTCGAATCGGGACGCAATCCCGTCAACAGCGAGGCCCGGCTCGGACCGCACACCGGGTACTGGCAATACGCTCGATCAAACCGCACCCCCTCCGCCGCCAGCCGGTCAATGTTGGGCGACTTTACAATCGGATGCCCGTAGCAACCCAGAGCGTTGTTCATATCGTCCGCCCCGATGAAGAGCACGTTCGGGCGCTCCTCGCCGGACTTCTTCGACAACAGCAACGCCGGTGCCGCCATCGAACCGATCAAGCTCCGCCGCGTTATAGCCCTGCCCATTCCACCTCCCCGTCCAATTCGCCCGCATTCACTTCGCCCGAATCAACCTCGCCCGTATCAACCTTGCCCGCGTCAACCAGGCCCGCATCAACCTCACCCGCATCAACCTCACCTGTATCAACCTCGCCCGCATCCCCCCGTCCCGGTTGCATCAGCACATGGGCGCTACTCGCCAGCCACGCCGACGGTGAGTCGCCCGTAAATTGTACAAAGTCGCGGATCAGATGCGACTGATCGTAGTAACCGCACGCCGCCGCCGTCGCTGCAAACGTCTCCGTACCCATCACCGCCAGCGCCCGCCGAAATCGGCCAATCCGCTCGAAGAGCTTGGGCGGTAAACCCCCCTCCGCCCGGAAGCGCCCCCGGAACTGCCGTTCCCC
>CAYUZM010000697.1:0-4026 GCA_964449665.1 uncultured Solibacteraceae bacterium | reverse complement strand
AACGGGCGGGAGCATCACGAGGTGGGGAGCATCAGGGTACCGTGGGTGGTGGTGGGGCGGAGGCCGCGCGATTGGAGCCCGAAGTTCGAATGGCGGGCTTTGGGTTTAGCAACGCGCCATGCTCGTGGGGGACGCTCGAATTTGAAGGCGTTCAGGGCGGGCAGATCGGCTACGAACAGATGCTGGATGAGCTCGCGGCGACGGGATACACCGGCACGGAATTGGGCGATTGGGGATACATGCCGGCGGAGCCGGAGGCCTTGCGCGCGGAACTGGGCAAGCGCGGCCTTGTGCTGTTGGGGGCGTTTGTTCCAGTGGCGTTGAAAGAACGCGCGGCTCATGCGGGCGGCATCGCGAATGCGGTGAAGACAGCTCGGCTGCTGGCGGCGGTGGCTACAGATCCGAAGCCATACCTCGTGCTGGCGGATAACAATGGGACGGTTCCCGCGCGCACCCGGTTGGCGGGACGAGTGACGGCCGCCGATAGTTTGACCACGGCAGAGTGGAAAGTGTTCGCACAAGGGGCCAATGAAGTCGCGCGCGCGGTGCATGGCGAGACCGGATTGCGAACGGTGTTTCATCACCATTGCGCCGGGTATGTGGAGACGGCGGAGGAAATTGCCACGTTTCTCGAGTTGACCGATCCGGAGATGGTCGGATTGGTCTTCGACACCGGCCACTACTGTTTTGGCGCAAACGATCACGACGTGGTCGCGGCGCTCGACCGGTTTCGCGAGCGAGTCTGGTACATCCATTTGAAAGATTGCGATCCGGCGGTAGCGGCGCGCGCGCGCGAAGAGCAGTGGGATTATTTCATGGCGCTGCGGCACGGTGTGTTTTGCGAACTGGGCCGGGGGTGCGTGGATTTTCGCGGCGTGTTGCAGTGGCTGAAGGCGCACAACTACGGAGGTTACGCGTTAGTCGAACAGGACGTGCTGCCCGGCATGGGCGCGCCACGAGAGAGCGCGCTTCGGAATCGCGAGTATCTGCGTTCGATTGAGATATCGTGATTCCATGACACGACTGGCACACACGGCGATTGCGCTCGTTCTCTGCGGCGCGGCATGGGCGCAGACGGCGGCGGATTCGCAGCCCGCCGTCTCAAACGTTCGCGGAGCCGCATATCCCGCGATTCACTCTGACTTGAAGGTGACGTTTCAGGTGAAGGCCCCCACGGCGCAAAGCGTGCAGGTGATGCCGGGCGGCGGCAGCAACGGGCTGGGCAAGGGTCCGTTTGAGATGACGAAGTCGGCCGATGGGGTTTGGACGGCGACCATCGGGCCCGTGCAGCCGGGCTTTCATTACTACTGGCTGCTTGTCGATGGCGTTCCGGTGAACGACCCCATGAGCGAGACGTACTTCGGCTGGGCGCGGCAATCCAGCGGCATCGACGTGCCGGACGCGGCGCTCGATTTCTACGAGCCAAAGAACGTTCCGCATGGCGACGTGCACATCCACTGGTATCACTCCAAGGTCACGGGAGCGATGCGGCGGGCTTATGTGTACACGCCGCCGGGGTATGGCGCGGAGGCGCGAAAGCGTTATCCGGTGCTTTATCTGCAGCACGGTTCCGGCGAGAGCGAACGCGGATGGACGGCGCAGGGGCGTGCAAATTTCATTCTGGATAACCTGCTCGCGGCGGGTAGAACCGTGCCGATGATTGTCGTGATGGACAACGGCTACGCAACCCGCGCGGGCGCGGCTCCAGTGGCGGGCCAGCGAGGGAACGAGGCGTTCGGTGACGTGGTCTTGCAGGACCTGATTCCGGAGATCGATCGCGCGTACCGGACCAAGGCGGACCGTCTGAACCGCGCGATTGCCGGGCTGTCGATGGGTGGCGGACAGGCGCTCAATATTGGGCTCGGGCACACGGACCAGTTTGCCTACGTGGCCAGTTTCAGCGGCGCGGGCGGGCGAAACGCGGATTGGAAGACCGTCTATGGCGGCGCGTTCGCCGATGCCGCCACGCTGAACAAGAAATTGAAGCTGCTATGGTTCGGTTGCGGCACGGGCGATTTCCTTTTTGAGGGAGCAAAGAAGCTGCACGGGAACCTGGAGGTGGCGGGAGTCCGGCACACGTGGTGGGAGGGACCAGGCCTGCACGAATGGCAGGTTTGGCGGAAACATCTGCACGCCTTTGCGCCGCTGCTGTTCCGCTAGAGTAGGCGGTTCCACGCTCGCAACGGCAAGTTGATATGATTTCGGGCGAATGCGCACCCTGATCTTCGTGTGCTTCGGCACAGGGCTGGCGTTCGCCCAGGCGGGCCCTCAGACGGCCGCTTCCGGCGCGGGCGAAGCCTTCTACGAGTCGACTGTCCGGCCGATTCTCCGCACGAACTGCTTCGCCTGCCACACGGATAAGAACGTGAATAGCGGGCTGTCGGTGGAGACGCGCGAATCGTTGCTGCGCGGGGGGAACCGCGGTCCCGTGGTGGTTCCCGGCTCGCCCGAGAAGAGTTTGCTTGTTGAAGTCTTGCGCCACACGGGCGACGTGAAAATGCCTCCGGGCAAGAAACTCGACGACGCCAAGATCGCCGCCATCGAGAAATGGGTGAGCGAAGGATTGCAGATGCCCGCTGCCTATCAAAAGGCCAAGCGGCCCGGAGCCGAGCACTGGGCATTTCAAGCGCCGAAGCGCGCGCCGCTGCCCGCGGTGAAGGCCACGGACTGGGCGCGCAATTCGATTGACCGGTTCGTGCTGGCGAAGCTCGAAGCGGCCAATCTTGCGCCTTCGCCCGAGGCCGATCGCGCGACGCTGTTGCGGCGCGTGAGCCTCGATCTGACGGGCCTTCCTCCGACCCAGACCGAACTCAACGAGTTCCTCGCGGATAAGCGGCCCGACGCTTACGAGCGCGTCGTAGACAGGCTGCTCGCCACGCCCCACTATGGCGAGCGCTGGGCGCGGCATTGGCTGGATTTGGCGCGCTACGCCGACTCGGATGGCTATACGATCGACGCGCCACGCGATATGTGGCCGTATCGCGATTGGGTAATTCGCTCGCTCAATCACGACATGCCGTTCGACCAGTTCGTGATCGAGCAATTCGCGGGCGACCTTTTGCCGAACGCGACGCAAGACCAGATCATCGCCACGGGTTTTCATCGCAACACCCCAAGCAATTACGAGGGCGGGATCGATTTCGAACAGTATCGCGTGGAGGCGGTGGCCGACCGCGTGAGCACGACGGGCGAGGTGTTCCTGGGCCTGACGCTTGGCTGCGCGCGCTGTCACGACCACAAGTACGACCCGATCACGCAGCGTGAGTATTACCAGATGTTCGCGTTCCTGAACAATGTGGATGAGATCGACAAAGAGGCGGACCGGAAGGATTTCAACCGGCCGTTCTACGACATTGGGACCGAAGAGAACAAAGCGAAGTTCATCGCGTGGGAGACCGAGGTCAAAGATCTCGAGGACAAAATCAATATCTACATCGGGCAGTTGGCGGGCGACGGGGAGAAGGACGAGACGCTGAAGGCCATGCGCAAACAGGCCGGGGCATTGCGCCGCAAGAAGCCACCGATGATTCGCACCTTGGTCATGCGCGATCGCGCGGAGCCGCGCCAGAGCTACATTCACCTGGGCGGCGACTTTTTGCGCAAGGGCTCGACGGTTGAGCCGGGAGTTCCCGTGGCCGGACTGCTGCCGCCATTGACGATTGCGGGTGCGAAACCGAACCGGCTCGATCTGGCGCGTTGGGTGATGAGGCCGGATCATCCGCTGACGGCGCGCGTGACGATGAACCGCATGTGGCAGAAGTATTTCGGCAAGGGAATTGTCGAGACGGAGAACGATTTCGGCACGCAGGGTGACAAGCCGACGCATCCCGAAGTGCTCGACTACCTGGCGCTCGAGTTTGTGGGCAGCGGGTGGAGCCAGAAGGCGATGCACCGGCTGATCGTAACGTCGGCTACTTACCGGCAGGCTTCGAATTACCGCAAGGACGCCGCGGCCGTCGATCCCGACAACCGCCTGCTGGCGCGCCAGAACCGGCTGCGGCTGGATGCCGAAATTATTCGGGATGC
>CAYUZM010000696.1:0-4029 GCA_964449665.1 uncultured Solibacteraceae bacterium | reverse complement strand
AAGGGGTATAACAAGATCCAGGCGAGCATTCACGGCGCTCTTATTCGCGGCGGCCATCGCGGCCGAGTACGGGTATGCCTGCAGTTGCGTGCCGCGCAAAACCTTTTGCGAAGCGCCGCCGGAAAGCGCTGAATCCAAGGATCGAGTCGTCTTCGTCGGCACGGTCGAATCGGTTGCCCCCAGCGGCGACCCGATCGTCTCGCGGATCGTCCGCCTTCGCGTCGATGAGCTTTTCGTCGGCTCACCAGGCCGAAGCGTTGATGTGCTTGCCGGAACCGGCGAATGCTGCGATTGCAGTCCGAGATTTGCTGTCGGCGAGAAGTACCTGGTCGTTGCGAACCGGCGTATGGATCGTTGGCGTACATCAATCTGCACCGGAACGAGCCTCCTTGAAGACGCCGCGGAGGAGATCGCCGCGCTGCGGGCCTGGAAATCCGGCGCTCCGGCGCAGGCGACGATTCGGGGAACAATCGACGACCGCACGCGACAAAACAACGTGCTCCAAATAGTAGGCCTGCGTGTTGTCCTAAGCGGTCCGGATGGCGATCGCGAAACTCGCACGGGTGCTCACGGATCTTTCCAGTTCGCCGGCCTCACGCAAGCGAAGTATCGAGTCACGTTGCCGCTTGCCGGATGGACCGTGACACCCCCGGCGTCGGAGGTTGACCTGACGGGCCGCACCTGCGCGCAGGCGAGCTTCGTGGTCCAGGAAGAGCAATCGACCGTTCGCGGGCGCCTTTACACCCCATCCGGCGCGCCGGCGCCAGCGCTGATCGTCGAAGCGATCTCGCTTGCTCCTGTCGGCAACCGCCCCGGTATTCCGTCCAACGAATCCGGCGAGTACACCATCGGCCAACTCGAAGCCGGTGAATACATATTCGGCATTCACGTCAGCAGGAAACCAAGGGGCGCAACGCTGCCTGCAATCTACTATCCCGGCGTCTCCGACCCCGCCCTCGCCCAGCGCTTCCGCATCGAGCGCGGACAAACGTTCGAACTTCCTTCCTGGACGCTCCCGATCCAGTAGGAACGCATTCCAGTAGGAACGCATTCCAGTAGGAACGCACGTTTCGCCAGGTCAAAACCGGAAATTTCATGTCGCCATGCGAGCGGGTTGCTCACCTGGGTAGCCGGCGGCGCCTCCGCGAAACACACGTGTGGCGACGCGGCGGCGCCGGAACCTTCGAATGTGTCCTGATGGGCCGCGGATCTCGCAGCCCCGCTCGCTATTCGGCGGGCTTGTCGGCCGGAGGCGGCGCAGCGTTGGCGTCGCGAGGAGCCTTCTCAGACTTCTCTTTCACCGGAGTCTGCTGCTTGGCCGGGCTGATGATCACGTGCGCGTTTCGGCCTTCCTGTTTGGGCTGGCCTTCCACCGCGCCGACACCCGCAAGGTCCTTTGCGAACCGTTGCAGCAGCTTGTGGCCCAGGTCCGTGTGCGCAATCTCGCGCCCCCGGAACTGCACCACGGCCTTCACGCGGTTGCCCTCTTTCAGGAACCGCACGGCGTTGTTCTTTTTGAATTCGTAGTCGTGATCGTCGGTGTTGGGACGGAACTTCACTTCCTTCACCAGAATCACGTGCTGCTTCTTGCGAGCGTCGTGCGCCTTCTTCTTCGTCTCGTATTGCCACTGGCCGTAGTCCATCGCTTTGGCGACGGGCGGCACGGCGGTGGGCGACACCAGAATCAGGTCAAGGCCCATGTCTTTCGCCCGCTTCACCGCTTCGAGTGTGGGCAACACCACTACCTCGCCTTCGGGGAAGATGGCTCGGACTTCCGAAGCCCGGATGGCTTCATTTACGTTTTCACGAATTCTCGGACGGCGTGGAGGGAAATTTCTCGGTGGGTACATTCGATCAGAATTGGCCCGCGACGGCTAAAACTTGCATTCTTTTGATGCTAACAGATTTTCTAGTACTAGAACAGTACAGTAATGACCCCGGCATGATTTGCGCCTCGGCGTGCAATTTACGCCTCCGCCAGCAGTAGGTCAAGCCCGCCCGCCGGTTCGGCCGCGCACGCCCGCACATCCTGGCTGCTCTTGATGTATCCGCGCACCATTACGCCCGGTTCCAGTTGCACCCGTCCGGCGCAATCGATCATCACCGGCCCGCCCCGCCGGAACCCGCGCACGCCCCCGCGCATCCGCAAACTCAGCCCCGCGCGCATATCGCCGCTGAAGTAGCAGCCCGCACCGATGGTCAGATTTCCCTTAGAAGTCAGGTGCCCGTGCACCATCGAACCGCCCCCCACCGTCAGGTCCCCGCCCGTCTTCACATCGTCGTCCAGCAGGCTTCCGCCCGCGCACCGGAATGACCCGCGCACCACCAGCTTTGTCCGCAGCAGCACCGGCGCCGTAAACTGCAGGCTGCCGTCGTAAACCCACGTATCCGCGCCCAAAGCCGTCAGCTTGCTGGCCCGGAATCCATAGGCCAACCCGCCCTCCAGTTCGTCCGGCTTACGGCCCTTGTGAGGCGCCTCCCAGGCAATCAGCTTCGACGGCGCCACCTCCAGAGGCGACCCCGATTCCACCTCGCCCACCGCGATCCCCGGCGCGAACAACGCTCCCGCCCCCGCGCCCTCGCCCAGTTGAATCGACGTCCGCGACGCCAGCGCGCCCCCCACCATCACGCCCGCCCGCGCCTCGACATTTCCTTCCGCGTCGGCCCAATCGCTCACCTGCACGCCCGTTCCCAGCACCAGCTTCCGCCCCGCCGCCAGCGCCATCAACTTGCTGTTCTTGCCCACCTCGCATACGCCCCCGACAAACAGCGGACCCGTAAACTGGCACCGCGCCCCGCACCGCATGTCGCCGCGCACCACCAGCACATCGCCCAGCGCAAAACCGTCGGGGCAATCAAGCTCATCGGCCACCACTACGCGCGCCTTGCCCGTCGAGAAAACGCGCACGCGCTCCCCAGGCTTCCCGGCCGGCATCTGAGAAAGCCAGCGGGCCACCTGTTCGCGAAACGGCAGACTGAAGTCGCAGGAGACTTCCACGTCCTCTCTATCGGCGCCCGGCGCTTGGGACTTTACCCTTTTTTTGCAAGCCTTTCCCCCGAACTTCCCTTCCTCTACAATGAAGCCACATGGAACCCGTAACCCTCGCCTGGTGGATGTGGATGATCGCCGGCATCGCCCTGCTCGCCATCGAGATGCTCACCCCGGGCGGCTTCTTCACCCTCTTCTTCGGCGCCGGCGCTCTCGCCGTCGGCATCCTCGGCCTCGCCGGCTGGCAGCCCAGCATTCCCGTCCAGGGCCTCATTTTCCTCGCCATCTCCATCGTCTCGCTCCTGCTCTTCCGCAAACCGCTGCTCGAACGCTTTCAAAACACCATGCCAAAAGGCAAAATCGACTCCCTCGTCGGCGAAACCGCCGTCGCCATGGAAGAGATCCCCGCCGGCGGCCTGGGCAAGGCCGAACTCCGCGGCTCCTCCTGGAGCGCCCGCAACCTCGGCGACGAACCCATCCAGCTCAAACAGCGCGTCCGCGTCGTCCGCATCGACGGCCTCACGCTCGACGTTCGCGCCTGATAAGCTGATCCCTCACAACCCCAAAAACTTAACGGAGGACCCGCTCACATGGAATCCGGCATTCTCGTCATCGCCGCACTGATCCTGCTGTTCGTCATCATCGTCGCCAAAACCGCCGTCGTCGTTCCCCAGCAGAACGCCTATGTCATTGAACGCCTGGGCAAATACGCCGGCACCCTCGACCCCGGCTTCCACATTCTCGTTCCCTTTGTCGACGTCATCCGCTACAAACACGTGCTCAAGGAGGTCGCCATCGACATCCCCGAGCAGATCTGCATCACCCGCGATAACGTCCAGGTCGGCGTCGACGGCGTCCTCTACCTCCGCGTGCTCAATCCCGAGCGCGCCTCCTACGGCATCACCGATTTCCGCTTCGCCATCGTCCAGCTCGCGCAAACCACCCTCCGCAGCGAGATGGGCAAGATCGATCTCGACAAGACCTTCGAGGAGCGCACCACCATTAACACCGCCGTCGTCACCGAAGTCGACAAGGCCACC
>CAYUZM010000695.1:0-4032 GCA_964449665.1 uncultured Solibacteraceae bacterium | reverse complement strand
TCGCCGTGCTTGCTGCCGCCATCGCCGGTCTCCACGCTGGCGCAGCGCTCGTGGAGGAGGTCCCGATCGCGCTCCCTGCGCCCCTCGAGACGGTCGTTGGGAGGATCTGGCCCGTCGAGCTCATCGACACGAGCACCACGCCAGGCCGCGCCGATCTCGCCGTCTTCTGGAACATGGACCTGAGCGTCGACTCCTGGGCCTTTGCGAGGATCGAGGGGGCTCCCCTGCGCCTGCGCGCGCTGGGATCGACGATGGGCGAGGTTCGCTCCGTCAGCTTCGATGGCAGCGTCCGCGAGCTCGTCGTGGCGGACGACTTCGCCAACACGCTCCGTACGTTTCGACTCCCTTTCCGCGACGTCTCGGACGAGCTCCCGAGCTTCGTCCAGGTGAGCAAGGCCTTGATCACCTTCCCCGATACATCCGTCAGGCGGAAGTCACGGCTGGCGTGGCGGAAGGTCAGCTTCTCGTGATCGAAGCCGAGGAGATGCAGCAGCGTCGCGTGCAGGTCGTGGACGTGGACCTTGTCGGCGACGGCCTGGAAGCCGAGTTCGTCGGTGGCGCCGTGGACCTGGCCGTAGTTCTTGCCGCTGGCGCCGAAGCTCTTGTCGAACTTCTTGAGAAGGTCGGTGAGCTTGAAGTGCGTGGGCGACTGGAAGGGGTCGTAGTTGCGCATGAGCGAGAGCGCCATGCCCATCATGGAGAGCTTCTTGCCGCGGCCGGCGTCGTTGACGCGCATGAGGTCGCGGGAGAGCTGGTCGGCGTTGAGGAACGAGGTGACGGCCTTTGCTTCCTTGGTTTCCTTGTCGACCATGACGGCCATGCCGACGCCGCAGTTGGGGTGGCAGCCGCAGCTCATCTGGCCGAAGTTCTTTTCGGGTCCATGGACGATATCGGCCCAATCGGCGAAGGTGGAGACGAACGAGATGGGGAACCAGTCGCGGGTTGGCTCGCCGAGTCCGGTCTGCCGTTTCACGTCGTGGGCGAGGTGCGAGAGCGTGTAGCGCTGCGCCATGCGGCGCTCGGGCGTGATCTCTTCGTCGCGGCCCGTAAAGCTGACGGGCTGGAAGCTGAGGAACGGGATCTTCTTCGGGTTGTCGAGGGCGAACTGGACGATGTGGCCGACCTGCTCGTTGTTGATGCCGTTGACGATGGTGGTCACCGGAATGATCGTGACGCCGGCTTCGTGCAGGTTTTCGATGGCCTGGATCTTCACGTCGAACAGGTTGCCGACCAGACGGTGGGAGTTGGCTTCGTTGCCGATGCCGTCGAATTGCAGGTAGGCGTAGCGGAGCCCGGCTTCGGCGGCCTGGCGCGAGAAGGTCTTGCTCTTGGCGAACTCGATGCCGTTGGTGGCGGCCTGGACGCTGGTGTAGCCGACCTTGCGGGCGTAGCGGACCGCGTCGATGAAGTAGGGCGAAAGCGTCGGCTCGCCGCCGGAGAACTGCACCGACATCTGGCGGCGCGGCTTGATGGAGATGGCGTTGTCGAGCAGCGTCTTCACGTCGTCCCACGAGAGTTCGTGCACGAAGCCCACCTGGTTGGCGTCCATGAAGCAGGGGTCGCACATCATGTTGCAGCGGTTGGTGAGGTCGATGGTGAGCACCGAGCCGCGGCCGTGGGTGATCGTGGAGGAGCCGTGGTTGTGAAGCTTCTCGTCGTTGTGGGCGCGGATGTCGCGGCCGGGGAAGGACTCTTCCAGGTGCTTGAACATGGCCGGGTCGATGGACATGAGGTCTTCGAAGTGGCCGTGCTTGGGGCAGTCCTTGATCATCCAGATCTTGCCGTCGCGCTCGATGATTTGCGCCTTAATTTCGCCCACCTTCTCGTTGATGAGAATGGTGTAGTCCTGCTTGCCGTCGACGATGGACTGGCGCGCCTCGCGGACGCAGGTGGGGCAAAGGGAGTCGGTGGTGCGGGGCCAGCCGAGCGGGGGCTTGGTCTTCTGCCAGCTCTTGAGGAGGGGTTTGTCGCTCCACTTGGGAGTGAAGGAAGGATTTTGGTTGAACTGATTCAACGCGTCGAAGATGGTCCAGGCGCCACGGGCGGCCACGGTGACGACCTTTTCGGCGTATTTAATGGGCTTGTGCATTATGTCGAATCTCCTCGTCGGATTCTCGTCAGAAACTTCTGGGGCGGAGTCCACGCCGGGCGGAGACTCTACACCCTATACATTTCAACAGTGTAGGCAAGCGTACGCGCCGCTACCATCACAAAGTATTCAAGGGTGAGATATCGTCATTGTATGGCGAAATCCGGGGCTGAACGGCGCGGTCGGGATTGAGCGGATAAGCCCTTATTCTTCATCATGATGCGACAAGAACAACTCGGCAAGTGGGTGTCCGGGCTGGGCTTCGCGCGGGTGGGGGTGGTTCCGGCGCTTCCTTTGGAGGAGTTTGCGGCGTACCGGGATTGGGTGGCGCGGGGAATGGCGGGAGCGATGGGGTATCTGACCGATCACCGGGCCGAGTTGCGGCGCGATCCACGGCGGCTGTTGGCGGGGGCGCGGTCGATTGTGTGCGTGGCGCGGGATTATGGGGGGCCGCAGGCGTATTCGACGGAGTTCACCGATGCCGAGTGTGCCTGGATTTCGCGGTATGCGTGGGGCGAGGACTATCACGGGGTGATGCGCGAGGGTCTGCAGCGATTGGCTGGGCGGATGGCGGAGGCGTGGGGGGCGCATGAGTGGCGGGCGTGTGTGGATACGGCACCGCTTTTGGAGCGGAGTTATGCGCGGCTGGCGGGGTTGGGGTGGATCGGGCGGAATCAGTGCCTGATTGACGAGCGGACGGGTTCGTGGTTTTTTGTTGGGTTCGTTTTGACGAGCCACGAGATGGCGCCGGACATGCCGCCGCCCGATCGTTGCGGGACGTGCCGGCGGTGCATCGATGCGTGTCCGACGCAGGCGCTGGTGCCCAATGAGGCAGCTCCGGGAGGCTGGGAGTTGGATGCGCGGCGGTGCATCAGCTACCTGACGATTGAGTTGCGAGGGGCGATTCCAGTGGGGCTGCGGGAGGGGATGGGGCGGCATGTGTTCGGGTGCGATATTTGCCAGGATGTGTGCCCGTGGAACGAGCGGCTGCTGCGGAGTCCGGGCGGTGTGATGGGGGCCGGGGAAGCGGTGGGGGCGGGGCGCGCGGCGGCTACGGCGGGGGCGGGGGAAGCGGTGTCCGCTCCGCGCGAGGGGTTGGTCTCGCCCCGGTTGGAGCGGTTGGCCGCGCTGACTCCGCAAGAGTTTCAGGCGATGTTTCGAGGCACTCCGGTGACGCGGGCGCGATACCATGGCTTTCTGCGGAACGTGGCGGTGGCGATGGGCAACAGCGGCCTCGCTTCGATGCGGGAGCCGCTGGAACGTTTGTCGCGGCACGAGAACGAAGTGGTGGCGGAGCACGCACGGTGGGCGCTGGCGCGATTGGGATGAGATGTCTGGCTGCGATGGCGATGGCGGCGGCTCTTTGGGGAGCCGAGACGCCCATCGTGAAGCGCGGATTCGACCATTTTTACAACCTCGAATTCGACGAGGCGATCTCCACGTTTGAAAAGGCAATTGAGGCACAGCCGGCGGTGCCGGATTTGTATAACCACCTGGCGCAGACGATTTTGTATCGCGAGATGTTGAAAGCGGGGGCGCTGGAAAGCGAGTTAGTCAGCGGAGGGAATGCCTTTCTCCGGCGGGAAAAGATGAACCCGACGGCGGAGGACCAGAAGCGCTTCGACGCGGCCATTTCCAAGGCGATGGAACTGGCGCAGGGGATCTTGCAGAATAAGCCGGACGACAAGGACGCACTCTATTCGTTGGGCATTTCTTATAGCTTGCGGGCGAATTACAACTTCTTAGTAAGAAAGGCCTGGATGGACTCCCTGCGGGACGCCACGCAGGGGCGGAAGTTACACAATCGAATCACCGATCTTGATTCGGCTTACATCGACGCGCGGCTGGTGCAGGGGGTGCACGACTACATCGTGGGAAGCCTTTCCTGGCACTATAAACTGCTGGGGTTTCTGGTGGGCTTCCGGGGCAACCGCGAGGAAGGG
>CAYUZM010000694.1:0-4033 GCA_964449665.1 uncultured Solibacteraceae bacterium | reverse complement strand
TCAAAGCGAACAAGAAGGATCACCACTCGCGGCGCGGTTTGCTGCTGCTGGTGGCCCGCCGGCGCCGGTTGCTCGACTATCTGAAGCGCACCGGTCCTGAGCGCTACAAGTCCCTCATTGACCGTCTCGGTCTGCGCCGCTAATCCGTCGTTGACGGCTGGGAACCGCCCATTGGGGGCGGTGCGGTGGCATAGCAGGGCGATAGTTCCATCCCGAAAGCATTCCTGAAGTCTCCCTTGATCGGACGTGACGATTAAGGAGATGGAGATGATCCATACAGTAGAAATTGACCTGCAAGGCAAGAAGCTGAGCCTGGAAACGGGCAAGCTGGCCAAGCAGGCAGGCGGCGCGGTGGTCGTGCGCCTGGGCGAGACGGTGGTTCTGGTGACCGCCTGTTCGAATTTGGAGCCGAAGCCGAACCAGGCTTTCTTCCCGTTGACGGTGGACTACCGCGAGGCAACCTATGCCGCCGGCAAGTTCCCCGGCGGCTTTATCAAGCGCGAAGGCCGGCCGAGCGAAAAAGAGGTTCTGACGTGCCGGTTCATCGACCGGCCGATCCGCCCGTTGTTCCCCGAAGGCTACATGTGCGACACGCAGGTGATCGGCATGGTGTTGTCGGCGGATCCGCAAATTGACCCGGGCCCGTTGGCCATCGTCGGCGCGGCGGCGGCGTTGGCGATCAGCGAGATTCCCTTCTACCACGTGCTCGCCGGAACGCGCGTTGCCTCAACCGGCGGCAAGCTGATTCCCTTCCCCACCTACGACGAAGCGCGCGACGCCGACATCACCATTCTGGTGGCGGGTACGCACGACGGACTCGTGATGGTGGAAGCCGGCGCCAACGGCGTGAGCGAAGACGCGGTGGTGGACGCCATCGAATTCGGTCACGAGACGTGCCGCAAGATTATCGCGGCAATCAAAGACCTGCAAAAGCTCGCGGGCAAAACCAAGCGCGTCTACGAACCGGCTCCGGTAAACGAGGAGATGTACAAGAAGATCGAGGACGCCGTGCGCGCCGATCTGACCGACGCCTTGAACACGGAGAAGTACGGCAAGCTGGAAAGCTACGCCAAGGTGGACGAGGCCAAGGCGAAGGCCAAGGCATTGTTCGAGACGCCGGAGGAGCAGACCGCCGCCAAGGCGCTGTTCGACCGGTTGAAGGAGAGCATCTTCCGCGACGAAATGCTGGAGAAGCGGCGGCGTCCGGACGGGCGAAAGTTCGACCAGTTGCGCAAGATCACCACCGAAGTGGGCGTGCTGCCGCGGACGCATGGCTCGGGCCTGTTCACGCGCGGCGAGACGCAGGCGCTGGTGACGGCGACGCTCGGCACCAAGGACGACGAACAGCGCATCGAGCTGCTCGATCAGGGCGCGGTGCAGGCCAAGCGGTTCATGCTGCACTACAATTTCCCGCCGTTTTCGGTGGGCGAGGTCGGGTTCATGCGCGGACCCGGACGGCGCGAGATTGGCCACGGCGCGCTCGCCGAGCGGGCGCTGGCGGCGGTGATTCCGGATGAGAAGGAGTTTCCGTACACGCTCAAGGTGGTGTCGGAGATTCTCGAGTCGAATGGATCGAGTTCGATGGCAAGCGTGTGCGGCGGTTCGCTGAGTTTGATGGACGCGGGCGTGCCATTGAAGGCCTCGGTGGCGGGCATTGCGATGGGCCTGGTGAAGGAAGGCGACAAGTACGCCGTTCTGACCGACATCGCGGGCGCCGAAGACCACTACGGCGATATGGACTTCAAGGTGGCCGGTACCCGCACGGGCGTGACGGCTCTGCAGATGGACATCAAGGTGCCGAACGTGTCGGCAACGCTGATGCGCGAAGCTCTGGCGCAGGCAAAGAAGGCGCGGCTGGAGATTCTGGACAACATGGATGCGACGATTGCGACGCATCGCGCCGAGATGTCGCCCTACGCGCCGCGCATCTACACGGTGACCATCCCGACCGACAAGATCCGCGAACTGATCGGACCGGGCGGCAAGATGATCCGCTCGATCACCGAAGAGACGCAGACCAAGATCGACATCTCCGACGACGGAACGGTGAATATCTTCGCCACCGACGGCGACAAGGCCAAGGCGGCGTTGCAGCGCGTGCAGGACATTTGCGCCGTGGCCGAGGTGGGCAAGATCTACCTGGGCAAAGTGGTGCGGATCGCGGACTTCGGCGCCTTCGTCGAAATCTTCCCCGGTACCGACGGCCTGCTCCACATCAGCGAGATCGCCGAGAGCCGCGTGAAGCAGGTGACCGACGAGTTGCAGGAAGGCGACATGATCCAGGTCAAGTGCCTGGCCATCGAAGGCAACAAGATCAAGCTGAGCCGCAAGGCCGTGCTGAAGGAGTTGCGCGAGGCGGTTAAGAAGGGTGGGGATAAGGGCGAGTAACGGCGCACTTACAAGAAGTTAGCTAGACATACGCCGCTTGGGCCTGAGAGGGTCTGGGCGGCGTTTGTGTTTGAAGGGAGTAGCCGAACATAGCGAATGCCAGCCGAATTCGCACAGCGCAACGATCCAGGGTGATCTGGCCATGGCACATAAATTTGTTAAGCTAATCACCAAGATAGCATCGCGCTTCTCAGGCGCTGAGCGCTACTGCTTAGCGTCCGTACTTGCCATGCGTATCGCCCATGCGATCTTGGTTCCTCCCGGCTGCAAACGGAACGTCAGCGTCGTCCTCGGCAAGGTGAATGCCAGCTTGCGTGGCTCTCCTTGCAGCGGCACATCCCACACTTCATCGTCCTGCGCCTCATCGACACTGCGTTTGAGTGTAAGAAATGACTGGCTTCCCGGCGTCCATTCTGCGTGCCAGAACTTCGCGCCCCGCGTCCAGTTCGTGAGATCGGAAGGACTCAATTCTGAGGGCACTCGCTGTAGCTCGCGCACGTCCCCAGTGGTAAGGGAAACCAACAGTGTCGTTCGTGCGTTCGTAACGCGATCAATTCCTGCGGTGATGAGGTGCTGGTTATCCGGCGAGAGCGCCATGCCTTGGAACCATTCCCTGCGCATCACCTCGCGCTCCTTTCCGCTAGCAATCGCCCGCTCAATCAAGACCATTTCCTTACCATCTTGAAGCGGTCGTCCGACGTAGACATTCTTGCCGTCCTTCGAAACTCTGATATGTCCTTTCTCTTGGTATGCTGCTTCCGCAACGCCTGTTTCCGCATTGACACGGTAGATGCCGAGACCGCTCGCCTTGGTCCACCCCGTGCCATACAGATAACTGTCAGACCAGACCAGTGGATAGAAAGTTCCCAATTGCACGTTGACGCCGCGAATGGTGCGACCGTTGAGGGCGGAGCGGATCACGAGCGCGGGCTGGTCAGCGTCTGGCCGCTGCGTGACGTAGGCGATAAGTGTTCCGTCTGGCGACCACACAGGGTCATGATGCGCTCCCGGTTCGGTCGAGAGGATATGTGGATCACGCAGCCTTCCCGTCACGTACTCAATCGTCCCGAGATGAATCGTCGACGGAACAGATTGCGCTCCGAGACGCAGGCCAACCACGATGATCGCGAAAAGGAACAGTCTCATACACTCAACCACGAAACCCCGGGGGATTATAACAGGTGATGTGTGCCTCTTGGGGAGGGATGCAGGGTGAGCCGGACGTGGCTTCCTGTTTGACAATTGACCGCGTAGCCGAGGCGTTTGAGGGCCTTGACGAGCCGGTCTCCGGAGGAGACATCACGAGGTAGCTTCAAGCGGGAATGACTTCTTCGCGAACGAAGCGGAGCCGGATGACACTCGGGCGCTCGTGTTCGTCGAAATGGCAGGCGACGGCATCGCGGACCATTTCCTGGAGGTGAGTTTCGTCGTCGGCCGCAGTGAAGATGGCATGACCCAGAGCGCGGGCGGTATCACCACCTTCGGCAGCAGGTTCGACGAGAAAAATGATTTCGTTCACGGCTTATTTCGATTGTAGGGCATTGCAGCCGCCCTACTTCTTCACCGGCTTGTACCCCTGCCACACATACTCAAGCGCCGCGGGCAGCGTTTGCGCCTTCACGGCCCGGTCGGTGTGGCCTCCATT
>CAYUZM010000693.1:0-4038 GCA_964449665.1 uncultured Solibacteraceae bacterium | reverse complement strand
TTCAGCAAAATGACGAAGGCAACCTGCGTTGGGGCATGTATCTGCCGCCCTACCAGGTGGGCGACATTGCGCGTCCCGGCAAGGCCGTGGCGCAGATTCCCGACCTCAGCAACTGGGAAGCCACCGCGCGCATCGGCGAACTCGACCGCGGCCACATCGGCGTCGGTCAGCACGCGGAGTTGTCCGTGGTCGCCGCCCCCGGCAAGAAGCTGCTCGGCAAAATCAAGACCATCGGCGGCACCGCCGGCCCGCCCTGGGACCGCCACTTCGACTGCCGCGTGGCGATTGAAAACCCCATCGCCGACCTGCGGCCCGGCATGAGCGTCGAACTGCGCATCGTCACGGGCACCCGTAAGGGCGTGACGTGGATTCCCGCGCAGGCACTGTTTGAGGCCGAGGGCCGGAAGTATGTCTACGTGAAGACGCCCGATGGCTACCGGCCGAAGGACATCGAGATGGTCCAGCGCAGCGAAAGCCAGGTCGTGATCAAGGGGCTCAACGAAGGCCAGTTGGTGGCCATGGCCAATCCGGAAGAGAGCCAGAAGAAAGCGGCCGGCGGCGGAGCCATGTCGGCCCTCGGCAAAAAATGACGACTGAAATCTTTCTGGCCATCGACAATCTACGCGCGCAAAAGACGCGGACTTTCCTCACCGCGCTCGGCATCGTGTTCGGTGTCGGCTCCGTCATTGGCATGCTCTCCATCGGCGCCGGCGCACGCGAAGAATCGTTGCGGTTCATTGAAACATTAGGCGTACGAAATGTTTTGATCGATTCGCGCCCCGTCTCCAGCGAAGAGGAACTGCAGCAGCGAAGGCGGTCTTCCCCCGGACTCACCGAGCGCGATCTGCGCATTCTCCGCTCCAACATCGAAGGCCTGGAGATGCTGTCGCCCCGGCGGTCGCTCCGGCCCGCGCGCGTGCTGCCAAAACCAACCGGCGATACGCCGGAACTGATCGGCGTCGCGCCGAACTACTCGACCATCCACAACCTGCGCCTGCTCGAAGGCTCGTTCTTCACCGAGGAACACCAGGCGTCGAGCGCCTCGGTGTGCGTATTGGGCACCGGCGCCAAAACAAGCCTCCTCGGCTATTCGAGCGCCATCGGAAAGTTCGTCAAGGTGAACGACAACTGGCTGGAAGTCATCGGCGTGCTCGCCGAAACGATTCCCGCAACCGCCAAAAGTTCCGGCGGCAAGATGGAAGACCTGAACAATATTGTTTACATCCCCTTCAACACGTTCCGCTACCGCTTCTGGGACATGAGCAGTTACTTGAAGGATGAGCTCGACGGAATCGATATTCGCTTGAAAGTGGATTCCGACAGCGTCCAGGCCGCGCGCGTCGTTACGGCCGTGCTCAACTCCACGCACAACAACACCCAGGATTTCGCCGTCACCATTCCCGCCGCCCTGCTCGAACAACAGCGGCGCACACAGACGATCTTCACCTACGTGATGGTCGCCATCGCGGCCATCTCGCTGCTCGTCGGCGGCATCGGCATCATGAACATCATGCTCGCCACCGTCACCGAGCGCACCCGTGAAATCGGCATCCGCCGCGCGCTCGGCGCGAAGCGCTTTGACATCACGTTTCAGTTCCTCATCGAAGCGATCGTGCAAACCACCGTCGGCGGCGTCCTCGGGACGCTCACCGGCATCGGCCTGCGCTTCGTGTTCCCCTGGGTCGCGTCCGCCGTGTTCCGCATGAACTTGCCTGCCCAACTCAACTGGGAACCGATCGCCCTGTCCATGATCGTCTCCATCGGCGTCGGCGTGTTCTTCGGGTTGTACCCCGCCTATCGCGCATCCCGACTCGACCCGATCGAAGCGTTGCGGCATGACTAAATAGAAAGAGAAAGTGCGAGTGCTGAGTGCTGAGTGCTGAGTAAACGACATCGCTTCAGCACTCAGCACTTGGTATTTCATCCCACGTCCGCCCCTGCAAATCGCGGCCGGTTCGCTTCTTGTTGACGCCGCCCCATTGTTTGAAGAAGAACGGCACCTTCGCCGCTTGGCATCGATCGCGAATCTCGATGACCCATCTTTCATCCATCGGGCGCGCGCCCGGGCCCGATTCGCCGCCGACAATGACCCAGTGGATGTTCGTGAGATCGAGATTCGGGATCGGACCAAGTAGTGGTTCCACTGAAAGAAAGCGCACCTTCGCGTGGGTGCCGCGCACGTGATCTATGCGAAATGCGTAATCGGCCGACTCGACGCTGACGCCCATCCAGACGTTCGCGGGCCAATCAATGGACGGGCTCAACTCCGCGAGGCGATCGGAGCGTTTGGTGAGAATCTGAAAGCGATGCCACGATGCCTTGCGCATCGTCGCGAAGACTTGCTGAATGAAATCGACGGGCACGTCTTTGTGAAAAAGATCGCTCATCGAGTTGACGAAGATCCGCTGCGGCTTCTTCCACTTCAGCGGGATTTCCAAAGCATGCGGATGCAGCGTCAAGTCGAAGCCGTTGCGATAGTTCTTTTGGCCCATGAGCTTCAATCGCATCGACATACGTTCGGCATAGCAATGCGTGCAGCCGGGCGAAATCTTGTCGCAACCGGTGAGCGGATTCCAGGTCGCTTCGGTCCATTCGATGGCGGAGTTTTGACCCATGCTTACTTTGCTTGGCAAGTCCGAGCCTGAGCGCCAGCGAAGGGCACGACGCAGCCCTTCGCTGGCGCTCAGGCTCGGACATTGAGTTATTCTTTACTGCTCGCGTTGTTTGTATTGCTCAAGTACCACGCGACGGCGATGCCGGTGATCGGAAGGCAGGCAAGCAGCGACATGCCGGCGAGAAGCAACAACAATAACAGCCACCGACGCGATGACGCCACAGGTGCCGCGCCGGCGTTCGACAACATCGGCAACGGAATGTCGAGTGTCCTGGGCGGCATCGGCGTCGCGCTCAGGGAACCGGCCTTCGGCGCCTTCTTCTTGATATTCACACCGCACTTCGGGCACACAATCATGTCCGGCGCCGGCTGAGGGATGTCCAGCGGATTCTGACATTTCGGGCAAGGCTTGATGAACGCCATCGGGCTGGTCCTTCGAATTCGAGAAACGACGTAATCGCGGAATACCCCATTCGACCAAGAAACATCGACCACCGCCAAGTTAAATCTGGTAAATCGTTCCCCCATCGGCTAGGATGGCGTCATCCCGAACACTGCCCGGAGCGCTTGCCGACGCGCGAGGATGCCGGCGGCGCCTACCTCTCTCCTCGCGGGAGCATCCCATGAATCGGCGTGAATTTATGAAAGATGTCGGCGCGGGCGTTGTCGTCGCCAGCGTCGGCACGAGCCTGGGCACCGACCTCGGCATCTCCACCGCCTTCGCCGAACAAGGCACCGAACGTCTCACCTTTGGCGCCCTCGAACCACTCGTCAGCCTCATGCAGGAAACGCCGGCCGCCCAGCTCGTGCCGCAAATCGTCGAACGCCTGCGCAACGGCACCACGCTGCGCGATGTCGTGGCCGCGGCGGCGCTGGCGAACGCGCGCACGTTTGGCGGCGAAGACTACATCGGCTTTCACACGCTGATGGCCATCGCGCCGGCCTATCACATGGCTCAAGAAATGCCCGAAGCGCGTCGCGCACTGCCGGTGCTCAAGGTGCTGCATCGCAATGCCTCGCGCATCCAGGAGCAAGGCGGAACCGCGCGTGAAGTGCTGCGTCCGGTACAAGCGACCGAAGTGCCGGCGGGCCGCGTCGGCGGCGAAGTGCTGCGCGATATCGTTCGTCGCGGCGGCAACAACTTCAACGAAGCCGAGCAGTCTTTCGCCGCGATGGCTGGCACTCCCGAAGACGCGCTCAATAATGTGCTCTATGAAGTCCAGGATAGCCTCGATGTGCATCGCGTCGTGATGCCGTATCGCGCCTGGGATCTCATGGGCATCATCGGCCGCGATCAGGCTCATACGCTGCTGCGTCAATCGGTCCGCTACTGCGTACGTGCCGAACAGCCCAATCAACTCCGCTACAATGGCACCGTCCGGGCCACGTTGCCGCGCATTCTCGATACGCATCGGCTCATCGGC
>CAYUZM010000692.1:0-4040 GCA_964449665.1 uncultured Solibacteraceae bacterium | reverse complement strand
TTGTGGTGCAGGGGATGCCGGTGTCGTCGATTTTCCGCGGTGTTCCGGTGTTCGAGATGGCAAATCGCATGGGAATCGACGCCTTCACGCTGGGGAACCACGAGTTCGACTACGGCTGGGGGCAAATTGCGCGCTTTCGAAAAGCGGCGAAGTTTCCGCTACTCTCGGCGAATGCGGTGACGGAGGATGGGCGGACGATTGCCGATGCGCCCTATAAAGTGCTCAAGGTAAATGGGCTGCGCGTCGGCGTTGTGGGGCTGGTGATGGGGAATCTAGTGGAAGGCTACCTGACGCCGACGACGGCGGGACCGGTGAAGGCGCGCCGGGTGGTGGACGCGGTGCGGGCGGCGGCGAAGGAGTTGAGCGGGCGGGTGGATCTGGTGGTGGCGCTGGGGCATATTCTGCCGCAGGAGGGGTCGGACATTGTGAAACGGGCGCCGGAGGTGGCGGTGGTGGTGGAAGGGCATAGCCATCGTGGGCGCGATCAAATGGAGACGGTGGATGGGCGTATGGTGGTGGGGCTGCGGGGATACGGGGTGGAGGTGGGGAGGTTGGATTTGGAGTTCGACACGGAGGCGCGGCGGGCGGTTTCGGCGCGTTGGACGCGGATTCCGGTGGAGGCGAAGAAGTTGACGGCGGCGGCGGATGTGGCGAAGGTCGTGGACAAGTGGGAGCGTAAGGTGGCGGAAGTAGTGGACAAGCCGGTGGGCGAGGCGCGGCGCGAGTTCCTTCAACCGGACGTAAGGCTATTGATGGAGCAGGCGATGCGCGATGAAATGAGCGCCGACTTTAGTCACATGAACCGGGGAGGGGTGCGCGATAAGCTGCCGAAGGGCGTGATTCGCGAGCGCGAACTGTGGAACATCATGCCGTTTGACAACAAGATGGTGCGGGCGCGGATGAAGGGGCGGCAGATCTCCGAGGTTTTGCGGGCGGGGCGCGCGGTGGAGGCCGAGCGGGAGTATGTGGTCGCGCTGGGCGACTATAGCGTGGAAAACGAGGCGCAGCGGAAGGAGTTGGGGATTGAGGGGATCGCGTTTGAGAGGACGGATCGGGGGCTGCGGGAACTGCTGATCGATTGGGTGCGGAAGAAGAAGGTGCTGGAGTAGGCCCCGTGCTGGTATACTACGAGAGATCGGGCCGTGGCGCAGCCTGGCTAGCGCGCTTGCTTGGGGTGCAAGAGGTCGCGAGTTCAAATCTCGCCGGCCCGACCATTCAAATCAATAGCTTGCATCGGCAGTGGTGGACCGCTTGCCGTCAGGATAAGTGTCGACCTTGTTCGGCGTATCCGTCCTTGGCTTAGAAGTCGGGCCGTTTGACCTTGTCTTTCCGGCAACCATTCTGGGCGGTTGACACTTTGTGAAGCAACCTCCCAACCGCGAAGCGACGGACTTGTCGACACCCTGAGGCATAGAGTTGTTCGACGATCACCTAACGCCCGGATCGTATTCTGCTGCATGGAAGATTCGAACGACTCAAGGTCCGCATCTCGCCCGGCGATCACGTAGTCGAGCGATGGTCCGTTGGCACGTGCTGAGGTTGCAATCAACACCAACTTCGCTATGGATCCAATAGGGCCCAGGAATGTCTGCCCGGAGGCGCACTAGCGATTGGAGTGAATGTCTTTTAGGACGCGATTGGCTGGTTCCGTCGCGGATAGCTTACTTATCTTTCGGTGTACGATTCGCAGCACGACCGCCTCTTATCAGTTCGAGGGGAACTCCGCCACGGCCTACTGCCGCTTCACCGCTACCGGGCGGCACCGCCTGTGGGACGAGGGTTTCGGTGGCCTTGATCATGGCCGCGGCTGTGACGTCATAGGCCCTTCTCCGTCCGGCCTCGCTCTCCCTGTATGGAATATCGAACGGCTTATCGGGGTCCACTACGAAAGCCGGCACCAACTTCAGGCGATACGCCGAGGAGATGCCGTCGAAGCGGCCGGTCTTCGGGTTGAACATGCCATCGGCGTGGCGCCGCATGGCGTAGTACAGCGCGACGTGATCTTCATGCTCGCGGACGCCTTGTTGGCCTCCATCCTGGGCGAAGACATTCTGGGTGTAAAGGTCCCGAAAGTCGCGATAACCACCCACCAGGCCAGCCGCCGTGCCGTCGGGATTGACGGCTACACGTATCTTGCCCTGGCGGAAAAAAGCATCGCGCGTCTGATTGTAGAACCAGGCGATCTGCGGCATGTGGATGTCCGCCTGCCCGGTCTCCACCACTCCATCTTTGACCCTGGCCTTGAGCTTCGTGTACTGCTCGGACTTGAGGATGCGATAGGAATAGTCGATCCCGACATTGCCTCGCGCGTCTTTCATGATCTGGTCCGGGGAGTAACCGATTTCCAGCGTGGCCTCATCGTCATTCATGGGATCTTTTGTTCCCGAGATGCGGATGACGATGGTGAACAGGCCCTCGAGCATCTTGTCATTGGACCTCAAGACGAGCGTTCCATTTCCTTTGGCGCCGCGCCAGGGTGAGTCGCATCCCCATGCCCGGTACAACTGATTGTCGATGCCCTTCTCGCCATCCGGGCTGACGAAATCATTGGGCTTGATCTTGCCGTCGAGGTTGAATCCTTCACCGATACGGCTGGTCACTTGCGGCTGGCCGGGATCTTCCGCCGCGAAGGGATTGATGTAAGTCTCGATGTCCCGGTTGTAGCCGCGATAAGCGGAGGCGGCTCGCCAGGTCACGTAGTACACACCGGCCCGGTCTCGCTCGAGGTTATTCGAGGGGGGATTCGCGAGGGCGCGGACTTCCTCCTTGGTCCGCCAAGGAACAAGCGAAAGAGTTTGGGCGACATGCGACGGAACGGCGAAGTGAATCGTGCTTCCATGGGGACAATCGATGCCCGGCTCGATCTCGGTACCTCGCGAGTAATCAGCGCGCCCGCCGTAACGGAAGGCAGGGCCGTAGAAGCTGACGACATAGCCCTTCACCCACGGCCCCGCGGCCTGGAGGGAACTCGCGGCCAATATCGCGATGCAGGCTGCCCACACAGCTCGGTTGGTCATGACTGGTTCCTTACTTTTGGGGCGAGGATGGGCGATTGCCGCCATAGCCTCTCCGGCCCCGCACGGTTATGGCGACACCGCCGGGTCCTATTTCGACTCCGTCGACTGGTGTCAGTTCGGTGCTATTCGGCGGCACCGCTTGCGGGATGAGGGTATTGACCGCCTTGATCATCGCCGCCGACGTGGCATCAAAGGCCTGCTTGCGCCCCTCCTCGCTCTCCCGGGAAGGAATATCCACCGGCTTGTCTGGGTCCACGACAAAAACCGGTACGAGCTTCATTCGATACGCGGAGGAGATGCCGTCGTAACGGCCTGTATTGGCATTGAACATACCGTCGGCATGGCGCCGCAAGGCATAGTAGAGCGCGACGTGATCCTCATGCTCGCGAACGCCTTGCACACCGCCGGATTGGGCAAAGGCATTCTGGGTGTACAGGTCCCTGAAGTCGCGGTAGCCGCCCACCAAGCCCGCCGCCGTGCCGTCGGCATTGGGGACGACGCGTATCTTTCCGTGGCGGAAAAAGGCATCCCGGAGCTGATTGTAGAACCATGCGATTTGCGGCATGTGAATGTCCGCCTGCCCGGTCTCCACCACTCCGCCGCTCACCTTGGCCTTCAGCTTCGTGTATTGCCCGGCCTTGACGATGCGATAGGAATAGTCGATCCCGACATTGCCACGCGCGTCCTTCATGATCTGGTCGGGAGAATAGCCGATCTCCAGCGTGGCCTCATCGTCGTTCATCGGGTCCTGATTGCCCGAGATGCGGATCACGACGGTGTACAGGCCCTCGAGCATCTTGTCGTTAGAGCGCAATACGAGCGTGCCGTTGCCGTTGGCGCCACGCCAGGGTGCGTCGCATCCCCAAGCCCGGTACAGCGCGTTGTCGATACCCTTCTGGCCATCCGGGCTGACGAAATCACTGGGCTTGACCTTGCCGTCGAGGTTGAATCCCTCGGCGATTCGGCTAGTCACTTGCGGCTGGCCGGGATCTTCCGCCGCGAAGGGATTGATGTAAGTCTCGA
>CAYUZM010000691.1:0-4043 GCA_964449665.1 uncultured Solibacteraceae bacterium | reverse complement strand
ATCGAGTACAAGCGCCCCAGGCGGAATGGCGGCTGCCAGCGACGCGGAAGCGTGGAGCCGGTCACGAAGCGCGCCCGTGCGCGCATAGGGCACCGGCAGATGGCACAGCCGCTCCTCGTTGGCGAACATCCCTGCATTTTTCGTATTCCCCGCCAAGTGCAACTGTGCGCCAGGAAACGCCTTCCGCGCGGCGTCCAGAACTACGCTCGTCACCGCAACATCGGCACCCAAGGTGACGCGGGATAACACCACGACGTCCTTGACAGCGTTGGCGTTGCCCACAAATCGGCGCGGCACGCGGATTGCCTCGTAGCGTTCCGCAATCGCCTCCGCCGAGCGCCCAGGCAGCGCACGCGCGATCACATCCGCGAATCCAGCCACGTAGTCGCGCACCCCGGCCATGGTGAACGAGTCGGCCAGCGGCTCTACCCACTCGCGAAACAACGCCCGGCCGGCGGCAACCGCGCTCTCGCCCTCGCCCAGGGCCGCGCTCACGAGGTCGCTCGAAAGATTCGTAGACGCCAATCATGACCACGTTACTATAGTGTCGTTATGGCCAAACGAAGAGATCTGCTCGCCCTTGCCGGACTTGCCCCTTTCGGGCTGCCGGCCTTGATGCATGCCGCCACGGGAAAGAAGCTTGAAAACATCACGCTTCCCGCCGCCAAGGCCACTGTGCAAAAACATCCGTTCGGCGATCAGGCCGTCTATTTTTCCGGCCCCACCGACCAATTGAAGTTCATGGAGGCGGGCAATCTGTTGCTAAAGGCCGGTATGGAACCACATCCGCCGCATGCGCATCCGGAAGAAGAGTTCCTGCTCGTCACCGAAGGTTCGGGCGTCATCATGGTGGATGGCAAAACGACGGCCGTCGCGGCCGGAAGCATGATGTACTGCGCCGCCAACAAGAGCCACCACATCAAGAACACCGGCAAGACGCCGATGCTGTTCTACTACTACAAATGGCACGCCTGAGAACACCCATGCCCCGTACATTTCTCCTGATTCTGATCACGGCGGCCTGCATGCTTGCCGCCGATCTTTCCCAGTACGAGTTCCGCGTGCTGGCCACAACGAAGACCTCCACAATGGAGAAGGAGATGAACCAGGCCGCCGAAGAGGGGTTCCGGTTTGTCGCCACCATGGGCGGTGAAACAGCCTTCGGCGGTAAGGAGACGGTCGTTACGATGAGCCGTGTTGCCGGAACGAAGGCCAACGGCTTGCGCTACCTGCTTCTTGCCACCAGCCGTACCTCAACGATGCAGAAAGAGATCTCCGCCGCCGCGCAAGAGGGCTTCGTTTACCGCGGGCAGACCGTTTTCGAATCGGCATTCGGCGGCCGCGAAGTCGGCGTCGTTATGGAACGCGATCCCTCCCAAGGCACGCGCCGCGACGAATACTTGCTGTTGGCGACTTCCAAAACCTCCACCATGCAGAAAGAACTCGCCGATGCCGGACAGCAAGGCTATGAGTTGGCCGGCATGACCCTCGGCAAAACCGCCATGCGTGGCGGTGAAGTCGTTTGTATCTTGCGGCGCGCGGCGCGCTAAGTGGTTGGCTTGATCGACGCAGCTGGATCGGCCACTTCGAACTTCGGACCGTTTTCGTCCCAATCTTCGGCGTTAAACATGCGCCCCGCGCCCTTGGGGCCATCAAGTTCCTTCACGCTCATCATCACCTTGGAACCCTTCACGCGCACCCACACGTGGTGATAGAAGCGGCCGTCCTTAAACCCCTGCCCCTTCTGCAGCGCGGCCTCCATCGTTCCGCCTGAACTGCCGACCTCCATGTAATTGACGCCGTCGCGCACAATCCGGACAAATACATGTCCGTGGCCGCTGATTACATGTTCGACGTTGTATTTCTTGACCAATTGATGCAGCGGAAACTCGCCCGAACCGAGTTTGAGAGGCACAATCCAATAGGGCTTGTGAAAGAAGACGAATTTAGGCTTCTTATCCTTGTTCGCCTCTAAATCCTTCGCCAGGAAAGCAATCTGATCTTCGTTCAAATCATTGCCGCGGCTGTTGTCGAGCACCGTAAAATGCGCTTCCTGATAGTCGAAGCTATAGTAAGTCGGGCGTTTGGTCTCCTTCTCATATAGAGCTTGCGACGTGTCGTTGAAGACATCGTGGTTTCCCGGGGTGAAGTAGAGCGGATAGTGATTATAACGCTGAAACAAGGGCCGCAACTCGCTCCACTGCTCCTCGATGTTGGCCTCGCGCCCGCCCTGAATCGTGTCTCCCACATTGATCACAAAATCCGGGTGCATCAAATCCACCTCGCGCCAAATCCTGCCGTATATCTCCGGCTGCGCGCTCCCCGTGCGGTCGCCCAGTATCGAAAACCGGAAATCGTTCTTCGGCTCGGTCACCGCCCGCGTCACGATTACCGACCCAAATACCAGCACCACCAACGCCGCCGTCAACCGCCCTTTTTCGCTGCCTGTCATGGGAACGACACTACCTCCGCGTCGATTGTGCCACGAGAATGGGAAATTTTTTGTGAACGAGCGCACTATTTTTCCTGATGGCCAACCCCGCTCCATGGCTCGACCCCGCCATCGCCGCCGTTCTGCCATGGCTCGGAGCCTGGATTTTAGTCAGCGGCGTTGACGATCTGGTCATCCTCGGCAGTTGGCTCATCGCCCGATGGCGAGGTGAAATGCCCGTCATGCCCACGGTCACCCAACTCGCCTCAACCGACCACAAACACGTCGCCATCTTCGTGCCCTGCTGGAAGGAGGCGGAGGTCATCGCCGGCATGCTCCGCCACAATCTGGCCGCTATCGCCTACGACCATTTCGAATTTTTCGTCGGGGCGTACCCGAACGACGAGGCCACCGTGCGTGCCCTCGAGGAGGTGGAAGCCCGCGAGCCGCGCGTCCATCTCGCCCTTGTTCCCCACGATGGCCCCACCTGCAAGGCCGACTGCCTGAATTGGGTCTATCAGCGCATGCTCCTGCATGAAGAAGAATCCGGTGAGCGTTTCGATCTCGTTCTCATGCACGACGCCGAAGACATCATGCATCCCGAAGAGCTCCGCGTGGTCAACTGGTTCGCCCGCCAGTACGGTTTCATCCAAACGCCCGTCCTGCCAATGGCAACCCCTGCCCGCGAGTGGGTCCACGGTCTCTATATTGACGATTTCACCGAGTTCCATACAAAAGACCTTCCCGCGCGCTGGTGGCTCGGCGGTTTCGTCCCCAGTTCCGGCGTCGGCACCGCAATGCGCCGCGACGCGCTGGAGGCGCTCGCCGCTTCCTCTTCGAACCAGATCTTCGAGCCCGGCAGCTTGACCGAAGACTACGAACTGGGATACCGGATACGCGCGCTCGGAGTGAATCAGCTCTTTGTGCCCGTCGAGCGTCCCGTTTCTCAAGAGATGCCGCCGCTTGCCACGCGCGAGTTCTTCCCCACAACGTTCTACACGGCTCTTCGCCAACGCACTCGTTGGGTCACGGGCATCACGTTGCAAGGCATGGAACGCCACGGCGTGGGCAAGACGCTTACCGAGACCTGGTGGTTCATACGCGACCGCAAAGGCCTGATCGGAAACCCGCTGAGCGTGATCGCAAATTTGATCTTCCTCTACGGCGTCGCGGGGTGGATTCTGGCGCAGGCAAATGGTTGGAACTGGAGGTTGGGCGAAATGATCCGGAGCAGCGTCCCACTGTGGATGATCGTGGCCACGGCGGCCGTAGGGAGCGCGCAACTCGGCGTCCGCACATGGCTCACCGCCCGCATGTACGGCTGGCGGCTGGCACGGTGGACTCCCCTGCGTTCCTGGGTGGGGAACTTCCTCAACGGCGCCTCGACAGTCTGTGCAATTCATCGTTACTGTCTGGCCCGCTGGACCAACCGGCCGCTGGTATGGCTGAAAACATCACACAACTACCCCAGTCTGGAAGCGCTGCGCAGCCATAAACGGCCCATTGAGGAACTCCTCGTCGCGCGAGGCTACGTCGCGGCGGAGGCCATTGACCAGGCGCGCGCCTCGCTGCCCGAGGGCCTGTCTGTGGTCCAGTACCTCATGCAGCAAGG
>CAYUZM010000690.1:0-4045 GCA_964449665.1 uncultured Solibacteraceae bacterium | reverse complement strand
ATGCCGGATGGCCGCGAGCGCCGACGTTTCACTCTCGAATCTCTTTCGCTGCCAGCCGGGCAACTCCGATTGGTTGTGAAGCACCTTGACGGCGACCTGGGTATTGGTTTGAAGGTCCACGCCCAAGTACACCGACGAAAACCCACCTTCACCCAGGACGGATTCCAGGCGGTACCTTGACGAGATCGTCGTTCCAAGAAGTGCTGCGTCGGAGAACCCGGCCTCGGGGTTCCTGGACAAGTATGCCCGCTTCGATGTCCAGTAATCGGTGACGATCTTCCTGCGGCGAACGCGCCAGTAAGAGAAGGCCGCGCCAGCCGGAAGGAACGCACCGGCCATCAGCCACAACCACGCGGACTGGAGACCACCCGCCACCTGGAATGCGTACACCTTCACCGCTCCGCCCTCCGCGGGCCTCATCTCAAAACGATAGTTGCCCGCCGGAAGATCGTCATACCGCGTCGTCCCCGCTTGCGTGAGCTGCCATTGCTCATCTCTTGGCATGAGCCGGTATTCGGTTCCGGCCGGGCGTGGTGTCGGACCGGGCCAACGTGCAAAATCCAACTCGATGGTGCCTGGGCCGTCCAAATGCGCGTCACTGTCAGGCCAAAAATTATCGATCCCGCTCCAACGCATCCGAGTCACTCTCGGTTCGGAAGCAGAGACTGTGAACCATGCAGGATCGGGCTCGATCTTGGCCGGCCCTCGGCTCGTGCTCACCCAGATCGCGCCGTCCCTGTCCTCGTTGAGCCCGAAATGAGCAATCTGCCCGGAAGGCAAGTTGTGCGTCTCCGTGAACCGTATCCAATGCTGAGGTTCGAGATGAACTCCGTCACTGACCAGCAACCCGTTTTCCGATCCGCACCAAATCCAACCTCGACGATCCCGTAGCAGGCTCCAGGTGTTGACAGAACCATAGCCTTGCTCGGCGGAGAAATCTCTGCGTTTCCACTGAGCGCCGTCGCGGTATATGTAGCTGAACGGACCCGTCGTGCGATAGCACACCCAGAACGACGGTCCTGGCCCGACCGCGATCCGGCGAACGCGTGGATCGAATAAAGCGGAAGCGGGCACGACAAGTTCCCACCCCGAGCCGGTTCTGCGGAGGATGCCTCCTTCGTATCCCAGCCACTCCTCACCGTCGTCCGACTTTGCGAACGCAAGCGCACTGCCACCGGGAACGGGCAATGGCCAGGGAACGAGGCGCGCGGACGCCTCATCCAAGCGGTAGAGTTCCTTCTTGGAGGCGAGCCAAAGCACGCCGAGCCGGTCCCGACAAAACAGCCGATACTCGGTCCCCTTCATCCCTGCCCACGGAACTTTCGCTATTGTTCGTCCCAGGTCGTCAACTCGCTGGATGCCCCGATTGCGAAACAGGACCCAGAATCCATCGCCCGACGCTTCCGCAAACGAAACGACCGCATCGCTGCTGAAAGCACCTGGGAGCAACTTCCACGAATCCGTGGTGAAGTCGAGTTGTGTCAATCCTGCGGTTGTCGCAGAAAGTATCGCGCCTGACCGCGTGCGAAGTGTTGTCACGGGTTCCGCTGGAATGTCGGCGTTCAATTGCCATCCGGTGATCCAGGTTTTTGGCGACATGAGGGCAACGCCCCGGCTAGTGGAGCCCATCCACAGTTGCTTCAAGTGGTCTTCGGCGTAGCTCTGCCGGAGAAGGTCCATGCTCGTCGGCCAACTGGCCGCATGATATGCGCCGTGGGTATCGATCCAGCGATTCTCGCCGATTTGAATCTGGCCGTCCGGACGGCGGATCGCGGCAAAGGATGGGATGGTCTCAGTTGTGGCCGGATAGTCGTCCACGGTGACCGCTTTGCCGTGGGCGACTTTGACTACTCGATGCGTGTCCCAAGCCCAGAGGTTTCCAACATCATCGCGAACGGCTGCGTGCCACTTCTGCCGTGGAACCCCAACTTCGCCACTGAACGCCTTCAACGATCCGTCAGGTGTGAGCGCGCACAACTGAAGTCCGCACCCGAACCATACGTCTCCAGCACGATCCAGGGCGAGCGGACCGTTCGCCTGGGCTGTCCCGACCCGCTCCAAGTGATCGATGCTGCCTCGCCAAATGCCGCCTCCCCCCGCCGTGACGATTTCCGAACCGCGCGCCACGACGCTGCCAAAGAAAGTGGCACCGAGGTTACGTTTCTCGCCTCGCCTGACGGCCAGCAATCCTTCAGCGGTTGCCGTCCACACCCAACCGTCCTGTGTCACCGCGACACTCTTCACGGGAACAGTGCTGAATTGATGTAGGTGCTGTCCATCGAAGCGGTAAAGCCCTCGATTGCTCGCGAACCATAGATAGCCAGCCGGGTCGGAAGCGAAGTTTGGGATCTGAAGGGGGGCCTGCTGCGTGTTGAAACTACGGGTGATTTGCAGGCCGCGAGGATCGTGCCGAAGCAGGTACTCCCTCACCTGCGCGGGCAGGGGCAGGGAGCACGCCACCAGAAGGAATGCTACTTGTGCGCCAGACGTTCCCGTAGCCACTCTGCCGCGAATTCCCAATCGTTTCGGACAATCTTGACAGTAGCCCCAACAGCAACCGCCGTTTCCTCCCACGAGCAACCGGCATAGTAGCGAAGCCGCACGACATCCGCAGCCTGCGGGTCGGCGATCTTTAGCAACTCGATCAGCCGGTCGAGCGTAAGAATCTGTTCCAGGCTCATTTCCGATACCAAGTGGTTCGGAAAATTGGCCGCTCCAGACGACGCGTCCCGTTTGAGCGCCTTTGCGCGCCGCGCCCGGTCAATGACCTGATCCCGAATGGCGATTGTCGCGACGGCCAGATAGTGATTCCGATCCTGAATTCGTCCCTGCCAACGGCTGAGCCGGTCGGCATAGGCTTCGTGAAGAAGGTCGCTTGAGGACATCGGATCAGGACCAAACGCCCTGGGAATGAAGCGGGCTGCGATACGCCGCAGGTGCGGATAGGCGAAGGAAAAGAAGGAGTTCGCCGCGTAACGGTCCCCTTGCTGGCTGCGCCGGATCAGCTCTGTCAGGTTCGGATACTCGTTCCAGGAAAGTTCCAGTTCGGCCATTGGCTGCACCGCCGGGTGAGTCTGAGGCTAACATCTGGTCTACGGGACAGTCAAGGCATGCAGAGTTCTAATGTTGCTAACGGAATTGACCATCAAACCTGCCAAAAGTTGGGCAAATCGTCGCGCAGAATCCGTTCTTCAATTTGAGCAACTAGCGCGATTTCTGGAAGCGACGAGTCTGCTGTTCAGATTGAGGAGTGTACCCAAAGTGTCCGTGAACATGCCTGCCAAAAGGATTGCCGCCCGCTTCCCAAACTCGATTACATGCTGTTTATTGGCGCTCGTGGTCGGTGGGGACACCAGCATTCTCAGTGCCCAGAACTACACGTACGAAATTATTGAGCGATTCGAGCCTAATCCCGCGAGCATCGCGCCCGTCCGCTTCATCGGGGGCGCAGACTTAAATAGCGCCGGATCTGTGGCTTACGTTCGCACGTTGAGAAATATCACTCACCTTTTGGTTACAGGAGACCAAACTGTCATCGCTTCGAGCAACACAGTCGTTGGCGGTCACACTTTGTCCCGGCTGGACGCCATTTCCTTGAACAATGCCGGACAAATCGCATTCGACGCAACATACCTCTCGGGGAGCACTCAGGGCGCTGCAGTCTTTAGAGCTTCCCTGACTGCCAATTCGGCCACACTCTTTGCGGACGGAGCAGCGGGGTCGAAACTGAATACTCAGGGTGATATCGCGTTCATCTCGGGGCTCAACGTCTTCAAAAACCAAGCGGTGGTCGCATCCGCAACTTTGACTACAGGCTCAATCCAGGAAACGGGAATCGCCGACAATGGAGTCGTCTACTACTTCGCTAGCAATGGAATTTTTTCTACGAACGGGCCAGTCAATGTATTTGGTCAAACACCAATACAAGGGTCGGTCGTTACGAACGGTACGGGATTCTACGCAGTTGGCGGCGGAGGCAATATTGTGTTTCCAGGTTCCCGCCAATTCTCTACTGGAATGGAGTTACTCTCCGCAAACTCGGTGC
>CAYUZM010000689.1:0-4054 GCA_964449665.1 uncultured Solibacteraceae bacterium | reverse complement strand
GCGCTTGGGCCGCGTCGCCGGTCTCGGTGAGCGCCCAGGCGTAGAGTACGCGCCAGTGCCCCGCGCGGAACGGGTGCGTCGTGCGGGCGAGTTCCGCAAGCACTGGCAGTGCGTCTTTCCACTTCCGGTCGAAGACCAGGGCGAGCGCCAGGACGTCGGGCGGAGGGTTGCCGTTGGCGCGGCGCTTCCACTCCTCGAGCGATGCCGTTGGTTGCGACAGATAGTAGGCCAGCATGGCGTCGCGTTTGGCCTGCGGCGACTGCGCCTTCTGCATCGCAAGTTTGGCCGTATCGAGCGCCTTGGCGCGATCGCCGGCGATCAGGCGCCACCAGGCGGCTTGCACCAAAAATGCGGAGGCGGTGTCCGGCGCGGTTCCGGCGGCTGTGGCGAGCGCCAACGCTTGTTTGGCGGCGTCGTCCTTCTTCCCGGTTTGATACTGCCAGCGCAGGCGCACGAGTTCGCGCGTGGGGTGGTTCTTCAATGCGCCGGCCCAATACAGCTGAAAGTCTTTTTCGGCGCCTGCGGCGTCGCCGGCCATGCGCCGCGCCTGCGCGCTCTTGAGCAGCGTTGCGCCGGAGAGGAATGTGCGTTCCTTGGCATAGGCCTCGCTGAAACTGGCCGAGGCTTCCTGGAAGCGCCCCAGCATGAACTGAATCTCGCCGCGCGAATCGGGCGGGTTGCCGCTGGTGGGCGCGAGTTGGGCATAGCGCCGCAGGCTGTCGAGCGCCGCCTTCTCGTCGCCGGCGAACGCCTGGACGAAGGCGAGCTGATTCCACCACTCGCCGACCGTGGGCTGGGCATCGACAGCCATCTTCATCAATGCGGCAGCCTTGGCGAACTCGCCGCGCGCCAGCCGGAGCTGACCGGCCTGCATGGCGACCTCGGGCTCCGAGGGCAGCAGCGCGGCAAGCTTCTCGTTGGCTTCGGCGGCCTCGGCGGGCTGCCGGAGCGCGGTGGCCACGCCCACCGCCATGCGCGCTTTGCTCACTTCGCCGGTGGCCCGCGCCATGCCGTCTTTCCAAACCTTCAGCGCTTCGTCGGTTTTGCCCGTGGCGGCGAGATTCGCGCCCAGCAGGTAGTAGGCGTCACCCCATGCAGGCGCCAGCGCAACAACCTTCTGGAGAATGGGAATGGCTTCGGCGGCGGGCGTGCCGAGCGCGCCACCGAACAGGGCGGCAGCCTCCGCCGGCGCGGACGGCGCAACCTTCGCGGAGGGATCGAGGTGTTTCACCACATCGTTGGCCAGCGCGCCCGCGCCTTCGGCAGCCCCGGCGGCGCTCTGCCACTGCTCGATCGTTTTGCCGTCGGCATTGCGGACGGTGACGTGTAGCTGGAGCTTGCCGCCGTTGCCATCGAGCCAGCTTCTGACGATGCGGCCCGCGCGCCGTTGCATCGCCTCGGATTCGTGGGCCGCTTCAAACACGGCAATCGACCGGCTGCCGGTCAACTGCGACCGCACCAGGTGGCTCACCACGCGGGCGGCGCCATCGTGGGCCGGATCTCCGCTCAAGTTTTCCGTATGAGTGATGACGACGCGGTTCGCGCCCGGTTCGGCCGCGCGCTGAGAAGTGCCGCAGGCGGCAAGGGCGGCAAGCAATGCGGCCAGGAGCACGGCGCTCCGGCGGCTAGAGGACACGCGGACGCAAGGCGAGCAGTTCCTGGAACTCAGGCAGCTTTTGCATATTGGCAAATTCGGGATCTTCGACAAATCGTTTCCGTTCGGTGAAGCCTTCTTCCAGGGCCATGCGCATATATTGCAGCGCGCGCTCGTTCATGCCGGCGTTGGCGTAGGTTTTGGCGAGATAGAAATGGAACTTGGCGCGTTCAGCGACGCTGCGTTCCTGCAGCAGCGTGCCCGCGGTGCTGCGGTGTTCGAACACTTCCGGATCGAGCGTCAGCGCCTTGGTGTAGATTTCAGCGGCGCGCTTGTAGTTCTTGCGTGCAAACCAGGCTGTGCCGAGGTTGCTCCACATGCCCGCCGACAGCGGCGAAAGCTTGAGCGCCTTGTTGTAGTGGCTGACCGCGCGGCGGTAGTTGCGCTGCGCATAGTGCACCGTGCCCAGGTTGTTCACGGCTTCGGCGTATTTGGAGTCGAGCTTCAACGCGCGTGAGTAGGCCCGTTTGGCCTGGTCCATGTCGCCGAGATGATGGTAGGCAATGCCGACCTTGTTCCAGGCAACGGCCGTTTCCGGCTTGATGGCTCGATAGTAGTCGATCGCCTCACGGTACATTTTGCGGGCCATGGCGATGTCGCCGCGCATCTGCAGCGAGACCGGCTTGGGCGCTTCCGCCTTTTCCGGAGGGAGAACGGGCACTTGGGGAGGCGGAGTTTTGTCGGCGACCAGCGACTGGCCTGGGGCTTTCTGCGGGCTCTGCGCGGGGGCGCCTGCCTGTACTGCCGGGGAGACGGCCAGCAGCCAGAGAACGGGAAGAACGTTCATAGCAGTTCTCCTTTGGCTCTATTTCAGCACAACGCGCGGCCGGCGGCGTGACGGCCTATCCGATGACGCGCGCAGCATCATTTGAAGATTCCCATCAGGCGGCCGAGGATGCCCTTCTTCTCTTCGGGCGGCTTTTGCGCGGGCCGGGGAGCATCGGGCACAGGAGTCGGAATCGCGTCCACGCGCCGCGCCGCCACACGGCGGGTTTCCACGCGCCCTGAGGGTTCCGGTTCGTCCTCGCTCGGCGAAGCATCCCAGCCGGAGACCTGTGTGGCGCTGGAGCCGTTGCAATATTCCAGAGGTTGGGTGCCCGCCAGGAATACTTCCTGCTTGGGCGGGGCCGAGCAGCCCGCGCCGGCCAGCTTGCCGGTAGGCGGATCGACCGCCACGGTGACGATTCCATCGGGCGCTTCAAACGGCCGCGCGTTGCGGTAGGGCCGGAACGTGTGCGCCTTCTTCATGAAGGAGGTCCAAATGGGAAGCGCCGATTTCGACCCTTCCAGACCCAGCTCGCGGTTGTCGTCGTAGCCGACCCAAACCACGCAGATCAGCTCTGAGGTGAAGCCCGCGAACCAGCCGTCGTGCGAGGTGCCCGTCTTGCCCGCGGCCGGAAGCGCGAAGCCGCGCGAGCGTATGCCCGCACCGGTTCCCGTGCGAACCACGTCTTCCATCAGGTTCACCATCATGTAGGCGACGCGTGGATCGAGGGCCTGGCGCTCGCGCGGTTTTGTGGTGAAAATCTCGCGCCCTTCCTGGTTGCGAATCACGCGCACGAAGCGCGGCGGGGCGTACATTCCCTTGTTCGAGAAAACCGTGTAGGCGCCCGCGATCTCCAGCGGCTGCACCTCATAGGCTCCAAGCGCCACGGCGGGCGTCGCTTTGATGTCGCGGTTCATACCGGCGTCGCGCGCCATCTTCACCACCTGGTCATAGCCCACCATCTCGGCAAACTTGATCGCCGGAATGTTCATGGACTTGGTGAGCGCCTGGCGCAGGCTCACCGTGCCGTGAAACTCGCTCTTGAAATTGTTCGGCTCGTAGGGCTTCTCGTCGTACCAGAACGTGGTCGGCTCGTCGACCACGGTGGTGGTCGGCGTAATCGGGTGGGCGCTGTCTTCGAGCGCCGAGCGCAAGACCGCGGCATAGACGAACGGTTTGAACGACGAACCGGGCGGGCGCTTGGCCAACGCGCGGTTCAATTGGCTTTGGCCGTAGTCGCGGCCACCGACAAGGGCCTTCACCTCGCCCGTGCGGGCGTCAAGGGCCACCATGGCGGCCTGCACTTGCGGCCATCCCTTGGCGGCGGTTCTGCCGCGCTTCACCAGGAGCGAGTCCACTTCGGCCAGGCCCTCCTGCATGGCCTGCACGGCGGCCTGCTGCAGGCGCATGTCGAGCGTCGTGTAGACGCGGTAGGTGTTGGTTTGGAAGTCGTGATCCTGGAACTGCTCGACCAGCTTTTCGTTGATGAGATCGACGAAATAGGGCGCGTCGTCCGAACGCAGGCCGTTGCTGTTCACCCCGAGCGGCGCCTTGAGGCCGTCCTGCAACTGTTCTTCGCTGATATAGCCGTTGTCGCGCATCGTCACTTGGCCTTTGAAGATGTCCGTCGCGGG
>CAYUZM010000688.1:0-4055 GCA_964449665.1 uncultured Solibacteraceae bacterium | reverse complement strand
CGCCCAAACCGTCATGCTCTACGCCGTCACCAGCTATTTCAACCCGGTCCACTACCGCTCGCGTCTCGCCAACTACCACGTCTTCCGCCAGAACCTGGGCCAGCCGCTGATCACGGTCGAGCTTTCCTATGACGGTGCATTCGAACTGAAACCAGGTGACGCCACCCAGCTCATTCAAGTGCGCGCGAGCGACGTGATGTTTCAAAAGGAGCGCCTCCTCAACCTCGCCCTCGATGCCTTGCCTGCCGCTTGCGATGAGGTCGCCTGGATCGACTGCGACGTCCTCCTCCCCGATGGCTGGGCCCGCCGCGCCTCCGATGCCCTACGCACGCACCGGCTTGTGCATCTGTTCGAGCGCCATTTCAATTACCACCAGGATGGTGTTGGCAAGACGCAGTTCGGCACCTCCGTCGCCCGCAAGATCCTCACGGGCGAAATGACCATGGATCACTTCTCCGCCCACGCCCCGCCGCTGCTCAAAACCACTTGGGGCGGCGCATGGGCCGCGCCCCGCGAACTGCTCGATGCCCATCGCTTCTACGATCCCTGTATCGCAGGCAGCGGCGATGTCGCCCTGTTCAGTGCGGCCGCGGGTGGATTCGACCGTCCTCTCTTCGCCATGCGCATGAGCCCGGAATGGCACCGCCACTACCTTGCCTGGGCAAAGCCCTTCCACGCAGCCATCGGTGGACGCATCGCCTGTCTTGAAGGCGATATGCACCACCTCTGGCACGGCGAAACCAAGAACCGCATTTATATCGAACGCTACCCGCAACTCCAGAAATTCCAATTCAACCCGGATGAAGACCTCGCACTTACCCCGGAAGGCTGCTGGCGCTGGAATTCTGACAAGGCGGAAATGCAGGAGTGGGTGGCCAACTACTTCCGGATCCGCCAGGAAGACGGCGAATGACGTGGTAGGCGCGACAGGGCTCGAACCTGTAACCCTCAGCTTCGAAGGCTGATGCTCTATCCAATTGCGCTACGCGCCCACGAACCTCTTCAGCATAACAACGCGCACCCACGCGACGGCATTCACGGCCGGGCGGCCGCGGGCGGTTCGGCCGGACGCACGCCGCGCGGAGGTTGCGGTGCGTCCTGTGGAGGCTGCGGCAGGCCCTGCGGCGTTGGTGGGGCGCCGGGCCGAGGGGCCGAACCCTCAGGCGCGGCCTTCTGCAACTTCGCGAAGTCGGCGCCGGTGACGATGTAGTACCAGTCGGCGAACTTGGCGTCGAGCGTCTTCGCGCGCGCCTCCGTTTCCGGATTGCGCGAACTCACCGTGACGAACAGGTAGCGGTCGTCGCCCGACTTGGCCGCCGCCGCGGGTGACGTCTGCGCCGGATCGCCGTCCAGACTCGAACTGGCAAGCTCACCAAAGCGCAGCGTGTAGACGAAGCCCTGCTTGGTTTCCACTACCACCTCGCCCGCATTGGCCAGCAGTTGCCCTGTTGGCAGCACGAAGTAGCCGCGCGCGCGCAGGCTCATCACGGTTTCAAGCGAAAGCGTCAGCTTGCGCTCGCGCAACTGATCGGCCAGCAGTTTCGGCTTTGCCCGCGCGCCCGCCACGCGCAGAGCCGCGAGTGTTTGCGCGGCGGTCCTGGCGGCCGCGTCCCAGTTTTCGCCGTTCGGAACCATCACGCGGCGGCGCACGTTGGCGAGCGTTCCGGCCAGTTCATCGATGTTGTAGGTGTTCACGATGAGCCTGGTGATGTCGCCCACGCTCACCTTCAGTAGGTCCGCCTCCACCCAATCCTCGAAGCGCGCCGAGGGGTCGGCCGCGGTCTTCACCAGGTAGATGCGCTTCTGTCCCGGCAGCCGCGCGTAGCGGAAGCCCGGCTTGTTCGGCGGCGCGGTGCCCAAAACAAGTTCGGCCAGTTTTGTTCCGCGCCCGTCGAGCAGCGTTACGCGTTTGCCGCGACCGGTCAGGCTGGCGTTCTTCTGGTCGAGCGGATCGACGACGCCGTACTGCGCCTGGTCCTCCCAACGGTCGCTCGCCACGGAGTCCTTCTTCAGACCGACCAGTGCGCCGGCGGTTTGCGCCAGGCGGTCACGCGCCTCGGCTGGATAGTCGCCATGCGACGCGAGCACCCAGCGGCCGTTGCGCAACTCCACCTTCAGCGGACGCGCCACCGCCTGCTCAGAGTTGTAATCGACAATCTCGATCGATTGCACCGCGCCCGCGTCGGTGAGGGCGGGGAAGAGATCTTCGCCCTGGTCGCTGAAAATCGACGTGCTGTACCCGGCGGGCTGCACGCGCGCCGCCACGATGCTCAGCACCCCGGCCGCCGCCACGAAGGCGAACGTCACGATCCACTGGTTCTTCACGCCTCGCCTCCTTCCGTTGGCGCTTTGGGCTTGAGCAACCGCTCCGGCGCAATGCGCATCCGCTCGCGGCGCAGTTTGCGCAGGCTGATGAATAGGAACAGCAGAAACGCCGGCACGGGCGGCAGCCCCACGGCCAGCACCTTTATCGTGTTCTGAATCTGCCGCACGCTCGATTCCATGCCCGCGCGCGCGTCTTCCACCTGGCGCTCCCGTTCGTCCTGAATATTCTGGCGCGCCACCTGCAAGCGGCGGTTCTCCGCCGTCTGCAGATTGGAAATCATGATCTGCTTGGCCTGCTCATCGAGATCGCCGCGCGCCCGCACCGCATCCACCGCCGCGTCCAGACGCGCCTGCGCCTCCTGCAACCGGCGCTCGGCCAAGGCCGCCGCGTTCCGCGAATCCTCGGCGCGCTTCTCTTCATACACGCGCGTGCGCGCCTCCACAAGCTCCAGCGTGCGGTGTTTCGGCCGCCGTTTACGCAGCGCGATGAAACCCGGCTCGCCCGAAAGCTCGTCAATCGCGTTCAGCACGAAGGTGACGTTGTCGAGGTTCAGCGACTCAACGCCGCGGCGGCGCAGCTCGAAGAACTCCTCGCCCATCACGTCGACATCGGCGACGACAATCGCGTTCGCTTGCGGCGGCTTCACGCGATACGCCAGCACATGCTCGCCCTTGTCCGGCGTGTGCGGCTGCCCGCGCATGATGTTGCGGCCGAACATCGTCGTGTCCACCAACTGGTTCCAGCGAATCGTGCCGGAACTCTTGCCCGTGGTGAGCAGCGGCATCGCCGTTGCATCGCGCGCCGTCAGCACGCCCGGATAGAGCAGCACCAGTTCCTGCAACCCATCCGTGACCGCGCTCTTTTTCTGGAACGGCATCGCCGCGCCACTGCCCGCGCCCACGAAGACGACCTCGGGCGGCAGCGCGCCCATCTGCGGATGCGGATTGTACTTGTCCCACGCCACGCGATCCTGCGCCCACTCGACGCCCAGCGCCGTCATCAGCGCGCGCACGTCCCAGCCCGTCTCCGCCGCCGAGGGCGACAGGTTGATGTTGAACGCCGTCAACGGATCGACCAAAACAAAAACCGGCTTTCCTGTTTTTACGTACGCCGTCAGCCGCGCCAGTTGATCGGCGGGCAATGTCGTCGGATGCGCGGCGACGAGCACATCGAGGTCCGCCGGATACTCGCTGTCCGGCGCCACCTGCGCCACTTCATATTGCTTGCGCAACTCCTGCACGATCGACCAATCCTGCGCGTTCTGCCGCGTCTGGAAATCGAAGCCCCCGAACAGCTTCGCGCCCGTCTGCAGAATGCCCACCTTCTTCCGCGCCGCCCGCGAAACGACGCGTACGCTGCGCATCAACTCATATTCGACGGGCAACCCGCGGTCGAAGAACGGAATGACGAACTCCTCGCTCCCGCACGTGAATACCAGCCCCAGGAAGATCTCGTTGATCGATGAGGCGCTCTCCTCGGTCGCGGGCACGCGGAACGGCTGAATGCCATACCGCTCCCGCGCCTCGCGCGCCTCGGGCGAATACTTCACCGTGTCGACGATACGCGGCTCGATGCGGTCGCGGCCGGCGGCGGCAAACTCGCGCAGGTAGTTGATCAGGTTTGCGCGCGCGTCCACATAGCTGCGCGGCACCTCTGGGCTGAGGTAGGCCTGAATTAAAACGGGCTTCTTCGGATCGAGGCCCTGCAGTAGTTTCACCGTGCCCGGCGC
>CAYUZM010000687.1:642-4056 GCA_964449665.1 uncultured Solibacteraceae bacterium | reverse complement strand
TAGAAGAACCAGGATGCCCGTGCGGTAACTCATGTCAGACCAGCGGCCCCGGATAGCCTTCGCCAAGCAATATTTCGGCATCGTTGGCGAGCGTCTTTACGAGTTCCCCGTGAAAATAGTCGACCATCGATTCGCACGAGTTGAGAAAGTGTTCGCGGTACTCGTCGCGGCCGCGGTCGATTTCCGCTTGCAGCAGTCTGTAGAGAGACTGGGTACGGCGGCCTTCGAGCACGAGCGCCGATTGATAGAGCCGCATCTCGGCGACACGCACGCGGGCGAAGCGTTGGGCGCGCAGGTGGTGGTCGCGGTCTTCGGAGGGCAACTGCGTCCAGGCTTGCGGCGGAACGTCGGGGGCGCGCGGGGCGGCCGGCGGCGCCTGGAGGGTGATCAACTGCGGTCCCGGACGGCTGGATTCGGGTGCGTTGCGGCGGGACTCCCACACGGCGGCGGCGAGGGTGGCGAGGAGTTCGAGAGCGTTGCTGTCGCAGGCGCCGCGGTCGCCTTCGGCGTAGAGCACGCCCACCGCGCGGCCGTTGCTGTTCAGCGGAAACAGATGCGCGCGCGTACCCGCCGCGGCGCCGAATGCCTGCACGATGGGGGCAGAGATCTCGGCCTCGCCGTAAAGCGCGACAACGGGTTCGCCCGAATCGCAGGCGGCCTGAAAGGCAGGCGCATCGGATAGCGCCAGTTCCGGCAGGGGCGCGGCATAGGGCGCGCGGTCCGCGTGAAGAAAGCGGCCGTGCAGAGTGAAAACGGCCACGCGCGGGGCGAACGCGGACGCGGCATCGTAGAGCGCGCCGCACCATTCTTCATGACGCTCGGAGGCGCGCAGGCGGCGCACGCTTTCGTTCAGCGCGGCGGTGACGGAGGCGCGGGCGCGGACGGAAGCGGCTTCGGTTGCGGCGGCTGCCGCCGAGGCCAGCTGTTCGGCGTGTCCGGCGGCGAGGGCAGTGAGGTTCGATTCCAGGATCGCGGCAGCCTGGGCGCCCGCGCCTTCCCGCAAAATCTCTTCGGCGCGCGCGACACGCATCGACCAGGCGGCCTCGAACTCTTCCCGCATGGCCGATTGCAGGGCGCGCATGCGCTCATCGAGGGCCGAGGTTGCGGTGGCGGTTCCGGTTTCGAGCGGTTGCGGGTCGGTTGCCATGCTTACCTTACGTACTCCCACGCCGGTCCGGACACTTTGCCCATCAAGCGGCGGTTGCTTCCGGCGGGCGCGGTGAGTTCGATTGCGATGCGGCCGTCGGGGCCCGTGGCGCCGTTACCCAGCATCGCCTCTCCTCCATTGTCTAACTGAAGCTGCGAGAACTGCCAGCGCCAGGCGGCGGCGGCACGCGACAGTGTGAAGCAACCATCGGCCAAATCCCACTTCTCCCCTTCGCCCAATTCCAGATCACGCCCGCGCAGGCTGCCGTGCAAACGCAAGGCGCGCACGAAACCGGCTCCCGTGCCCGCGCTCTCCATTTCGGCCTGCGCTTCCAGTATGCCCTGCCTCCACGGCATTGCGTGCACAAATAATCGGCCTCGATAGGATGGTTCGGCGCCGCCCAGCGAGGCCTCCACGCCGCCGGTGAGGGAACCGCCACCGGCTTGGGCGCTGATGTCGGAGAGAACCACGGACGCGCCTTGCCAGTAGAAGCGGAAGAAGACGTTGTGGGCGGCGCTGTCGTCGGCTTCCAGGTGCGCGATGCGCACTTCGCCTTGCAGGCGGCGTCCGGACATCCATTCGGGGAGTTCGTTGGCGCCGATGCCCAGGGTGCGCACGAGGAATCCGCTGCGGCGGCGCAGAGCGGGAAGCAGGAGCGTCTCCAGCTTTTCGGCACTGGCGGTATCGATGTTCACCATTAAGTGCTGCGCGCGACGGACGCCGGTGTTCTCACGGAACCCCGCGGTCAGCGACATACCGCCGATGCGGCCCACCAGCGACGTGACAGCCAGTTCCTGGGGCGACCAACGAAGAGCCGCGCGTTCCAATTCGAGTTCGGCGGCCAGGCCGGGCACGGCGAGTTTCATGCCGCGCACTTCGCCAACGGCCTGCCATACCGGTGTTCCATCGGCGCCCGCGGCCAACAAGAGGGTTCCCGTCCATCGCCCGGCGCCACCGCGATTGAGCAGGGGCAGATCACGCGGTTCGGCCAACAGCGGCAGCAGCGACTTCAGGTGGCTCAGGGAAACGCCCGCCGAATGCATGCGCAGTTGCGAAGTTGCAGTGGCGGAGTTGTACTCGCCGTCCAAGCGCACGGACTCCTGATTGGGAATGCGGAAGTTCGCGGGCAAAAGCTGCAGGCGCTGCGAATCCACTTTCACGAGTACTTCGTCAAATGAGGCCACTTCGGCGCCTTCGGCGGAGACGGAACCGTTGTTGAGGCTGAACTCGCCATTCCAGCCGTGGCCGGCGTCGTAACCTATGGCGCCGCTGAGCGCGCCCTTCCATTGAAACTGGCCCGGGATGTGGAAGCCCAGTTCAGTGACCAGCGGCTGGACGGATTCGGCGGGGGCCGCGTTCACATTCGCGAGCACGGACCAGCGCGGCGAGCCCATGAGATCGGACCCGCGCACGCGCGCCTTCAGCGGCAGTCCGGCGCGCGGTTCGCGGGTTTGCAATTCGATGAGCTGGCCGGGGAGGTTGAGCGTACCTTCCCAGTCGAGGCCGGGCCCGGAGGCGCTGCCTAAGAGCCAGCTGAAGCGTTCCAACTCTTCCAACTGCAAACGCCCGCGAAGGGCAAGTTTGCTGAGTGGCCCGGTGAGAGAGGCACGCGCGCTGAAGAAGCCTTCGAGGTTCGACCCGCGGCCCTGGGCGAGCATCATCAACTCGGCAACGGGGCTGCGGGTGAGGTTCAGATTCAAGTCGAGCGCGGGCTCCTGACCGGGCGAGAGGCGAACACGGCCGCGACCGCTGAAGCGGCCGAAGCCGCGCAAGCCGCGGTCGGTGCGGGCGGGCTCGCCTTCGATGTAGAGAGACAGTTCGCGCTCGCTGGCGGCATCCATTTTGAGTTCGGCATCGCCCAGGTAGTAGGACGACTTCCATTCGCCGAGCCGGAAATTCAAACGCCCGGCGCTCATGCTGAGCTCGGGGAACGCACCGCCACGGGCATTGGCGAGTATCTGATCCAGCAGCGGCTGGGCGTTCCAACCTCCGGTGCGGGCCTTGGCAAGATTTACGCTGGGCTCGACCAAATGCAGGCGCGCGAATTCGAAGCGTCCGCCTAGGAGCGGAATGAGGCGCAGCGTGCCTTCGAGAGTCGTGACATAGGCGAAGGGCTCGGAACCGACGGTTGGGTCCTCATGAATGACGACCTGATCGATGGAGAAACCGCGGCCAATGAGGCTGAACCGGATGGGACCGTTGATCTCCACTTTGCTTCCCAGTCCGCCTTCCAGACGGGCCCGGATGGGGGCGGCCAATCCATCGGC
>CAYUZM010000687.1:0-632 GCA_964449665.1 uncultured Solibacteraceae bacterium | reverse complement strand
ATAAAGGGCACGCCGGCGGCAATGGCAGCCAGGAGAACGAGAGAGACGAGAATCCAACGGCGCCGGTTCATCCGCCGAACTCCTTTTGCAGCGCGGCGAAGGCCGCGGCATCGTCGGCGTCGCGATGGATGGCGCTGTCTTCGACGTCGACGTAGAGGATGCGCGACTCATCGGAGCGGATGACGGTATGTGCGGCGCCGCCGGGAGGCAGGCGGAGGAGTTCTTGCGCCACGGCGCGGGAGACGAGAACGGGGTGGCCGCGGCGTCCGCCGGCGCGCGGCAGCACGATTTGCGCGTGGGGCGCGGCGCTCCAGGCATCGCGCAGAGCGGCGATGGTTCGCGGCGAGATGGCGGGGTAATCGACGGGCAGGAAGAAGAGAGCGGCGGATTCGGCGGGCGCGGCGCGCAGACCGCATTGGAGAGAGCTGAGCATGCCGCGTTGCGGCGCGTGGTTGACGACGGTGAGCGCGCGGGGCAGCGGAGGGAGGGCGGCGTGGAGGGCAGTACCGTCGTGGCCGAGGACCAGCAGCGCGCTGCCGAGCGCTTCCACGAACAGACGCGTGAGGCGCGCCGCGACAGGTTCGCCGGCCCAGGCGAGCAGCGCTTTCGGCGTGCCCATGCGCGAGGATGCG
>CAYUZM010000686.1:0-4060 GCA_964449665.1 uncultured Solibacteraceae bacterium | reverse complement strand
CGGCTCGCCAATTCGCCGTTCCTGAAGGTGGAGGCGAGCAAATTCACCGAGGTCGGCTACGTGGGACGCGACGTGGAATCGATGATCCGCGATCTGGTCGAGATCGCCATCGACATGGTGCGCGAAGAGAAGCTCGATGAAGTGGCCGACCGCGCCGAGCGCAACGCTGAAGAGCGCTTGCTCGACCTGCTCATGCCGCCGCAGCCCGAAGGCGCCGAGCCCGTCGAGAAGACGCGCGAAAAGCTGCGCGAACGCCTGCGCGCGGGCAAGCTCGACGACCGCGTGGTCGAAGTCGACGTGAAGGAGCGCGGCCCGACGTTCGAGGTCGCCACCAACATGGGCGTCGAAGAGATGGACATCAATCTCAAGGAGATGTTGCCCAACTTCTTCGGCCAGCGCTCGCGCAAACGCAAGATGCGCGTCAGCGAGGCGATGGACTACCTGATTCAGGAAGAGGAGCAGAAGCTCGTCGACATGGACCAGGTGACGCGCGTTGCCATCGAGCGCGTCGAACGCAACGGCATCATCTTTCTCGACGAGGTGGACAAGATCGCCGGGCGCGAAGGCGGCCAGGGTCCCGACGTGAGCCGCGAAGGCGTGCAGCGCGACATTCTGCCGATCGTCGAAGGCACCACGGTCAACACGCGCTACGGGTTCGTGCGCACGGATCACATTCTGTTCATCGCCGCCGGCGCGTTTCACGTTTCGAAGCCGAGCGATCTCATTCCCGAACTTCAGGGTCGCTTCCCCATTCGCGTCGAGCTGAAGTCGCTCAGCGAAGAGGATTTCATCCGCATCCTGAAAGAGCCCAAGGGCGCGCTCGTGAAGCAGTACACCGCGCTGCTCGAAACCGAGGGCCTCGACATGCACTTCACCGACGACTCGCTGGTCGAGATCGCCCGCATGGCCGCTCAGGTGAACGAGACCACCGAAAACATCGGCGCGCGCCGCCTGCACACGATCATGGAGAAGGTGCTCGAAACGATCAGCTTCGAAGCGCCCGACATGAAGAAGCGCAAAGTGAAAATCGACACCGCCTACGTGCGCGCGCAGTTGTCCGAGATCGTCAAAGACCAGGACTTGAGCAAATACATCTTGTGAAGCACGCTGCGCTTCTCCTCACTTGCTGGATTCTCGCCTCCTGCGGCTACGTCGGCGATCCTATGCCGCCTTCGCTGCACATCCCTGTCCCCGTCGCCGACCTCCGCGCCGAGCAGACCGCCGGCGAAATCGTCATCCGCTTCACCCTCCCGCCGCTCACCACCGACAACGCCGGCATACGCCGCTTCCAGGACGTCGAACTCCTCGGTGGACCCGACGGCGCCACGGGCCGCATCCCCATTCCCCCCGCCGGTCCCGGTCCCGTCGATCTCACCGTGCCCGTCGCCGATTGGGGCGGCAAGAGCGTCACCTTCAAAGTCCGCACCCAGGGCATCCGCGGCCGCTGGAGCGAGTGGTCGCCTGTGGTCACGCTCGCCGTCGCCGCGCCCACGTCCGCGCCCGTGGTCCGCGCCACCGCCACGGCCACCGGCGTGAAGCTCGAATGGGACGGCCAGCCAGGCGCCACCTACGTCATCGAACGTTCCACGCCCGGCGCGCCCGCGCCCCTCACCTTCGGCCCCGTCAACGAGCCCGCCTATCTCGACAAAGACGCGCAGTTCGATCAGACCTACACATACCGCGTCCGCGCCGGCGGCAGCCCCATGTCGGCGCCCGTCGAGATCGCCTACAAAGACACCTTTCCGCCCGCCGCGCCCACGGGCCTTTCCGCCATCGCCGGCACGGCCTCCGTGCAACTCAGTTGGAGCCCGGTCGAAGACCCCAGCCTCGCCGGCTACCAACTCTACCGCGCCGAAGGCGACGGCCCGTTCGTTCGCACCGGCGCACGCCTCACCGCGCCCAGCTACAACGACCGCGACGTCAAACCCGCCACCCTCTACCGCTACCGCGTCACCGCGCTCGACACCGGCGGCGCCGAAAGCCCGCCGTCGGAGATCTCGACAATCGCCGTGCCGTAATCGCGCCGCGCCGTGCCGCACGCCTTGAAGCCGCCGCGCCATGAGGCCGCCGCGCCTTGATATGCGGCGCCTTGATATACTGAAGGCGTTCCAACCGTCCGCTAGTCCTTTCTGGAGTACTGGGTATGAAATTATTTCTCGACACCGCGAATCTCGATGAATTGCGCAAAGGTGCCTCCTGGGGCATCATCGACGGCGTAACCACCAACCCCTCCCTGATTGCCAAGGAAGGCGTTCCGTTGGAGCAGCAGATCGCTAAAATCTGCTAAATCGTCGACGGCGAGATCAGCGCCGAAGTGGTTTCCACCAAGCACGAAGAGATGGTCCAGGAAGCCTACAAGCTGTCCAAAATCCACAAGCACATCGTGGTCAAAGTGCCGCTCACCCGCGACGGCATTCAAACCTGCGCCAAGCTCTCCAAGGAAGGCATCCGCTTCAACGTCACCCTCTGCTTCTCGCCCGCCCAGGCGCTGCTCGCCGCCAAAGCCGGCGCGCACTTCATCAGCCCCTTCGTCGGCCGTTTTGACGATATCGCCGCCGACGGTATGGAACTCATCCGCCAGATCTGCACCATCTACAAGAACTACGGCTTCAAAACCCAGGTGCTGGCCGCGTCGCTCCGCTCGCCCCTCCACGTGGCCCAGGCGGCCATCGCCGGCGCGCACATCGGAACCATTCCGTTCAAGGTGCTCGACCAGATGTTCAACCACCCGCTCACTGACCGCGGCCTGGAACAGTTCCTCAAAGACTACGCCAAGGCGTTCGAACTGACCCCGGCCGGACGCTAACGCGCCGCCCCGCGGAAGGAGACCGGATAGCAACGCATGTTGACACCCGTCGAGCGGTTGGCGCTGCTCGCGCTGGTGGCTTCTCTGCTCATCGCCGCCGCCATCCACATCCTGTTCAAGCTCCGCCTTACGCCGCCCGAAAAAGAGAAACGCCGCCGCGCCATGATCAACCGCATCGGCCGCATGAGCGATGCCATGCTCACCGACGCCAATAGCGACACCCTCTATTACCTGTATTCGGTCAACGGCGTGGATTACAATGCTTCGCAGGACGTGTCGTCGCTTCGTGACCGTGTGCCAGTCGAGCCGTCTCTGTTGATAGGCAACATCACTTTGAAATACGCGCCCCGCAATCCGGCAAACTCCATCGTCCTGTGCGAGGAATGGTCCGGCCTGCGTGTGCGCCTCCAGGGCGCCGCCGAATCGCCGTCGCCTTTGCCATCGGACATTGAATTGAAGGAGAAAGAAATCGGATGAAGAAACTGCTGACCGCGAAAGCCGTCATGACCGCCGCATTGGCCCTCACGCTCATGGGCGCCGGTGCGCTGATCGCCGCCAACAAATACGGCAAGCCCACTTCGGTGATTCACGTCGTCACCGTGAAGTGGAAGGCCGGAACCACCCCCGAACAGATCAACGCCGCGCTCGCCGGCGTGGAAAAAGTGGCCGCCACCTACCCCGGCGTGAAGAACGTCTGGATCAAAACCCTCAAGGTGCAGGGCCAGGGCTACAACAACGCCTTCGTCATGGAATTCGCCTCCGAAGACGCGCTCAAGAAATACACCGACAGCGAAGCGCAGAAGGAATGGTACAAGGTCTACCTGCCCATTCGTGAGGTCTCCACCACCCACGACATCACGAACTAACACTTGCGAGGAACAAGAAAAAGGGGTGAAGGCGTCTGGACCTTCACCCCTTTTCGTATCTTGTTTCGACGGGGAAAACTAAACTTTTTGTACGTTCTCCGCCTGCAGGCCCTTCGGTCCCTGCTTCACCTCAAACTCCACCTCAATGCCGTTATCGAGTGTCCGATATCCCGACATCGCGATGGCGCTGAAGTGGACGAACACGTCCTCTCCGCTGGCTCGCTGGATAAATCCGTAGCCCTTGGCATTATTGAACCACTTCACGATACCCTTTTCTCTCACTACTTCTTCTCCTGCACAAATGGATCATCTTCGCGACTGGTCCCCAAGGCCGCCTTTCCGGGTAGAAAAACGCAAAAAGCTACGGGGTTGACCCGTAGCTCTCTTT
>CAYUZM010000685.1:0-4061 GCA_964449665.1 uncultured Solibacteraceae bacterium | reverse complement strand
AGAACCTCTGCCATCAATTCGGATGTGATGATCGAGATCATGCCGACGAACTTGCCGGTTGCATCCTTTGCGAGTAGAGTCGCGCCAGCACTCGCGGTCTGGTCGGCGCGCATGCCCTCCATCATTGCCTCGAACGTTATGCGCAACTCCACTTCCTCCGCGCTTGTCATGCCGTGGCCCGCCTTCCAGCCGGTTTACGCACCTTCAGTCTGGAGAGTTCGACGCCGATCTTGTCGGCCAGTGCTGCTTTCTCCTCATCGCTGAGGAAATGGCTGAGCAGCAGACCGACGCCTTCAGTGAGCTTTCGGATCCGTTGTTCGGCTCCAGGCCCGCGTGGGATCTCAACGCTCATTGTCAGTTTGAAGTGCGACGTGCTCCTCGCCTTGCGCTTCGCCAGTTCCACTGTTCTCGTCATTGCCCGCTTCCTTTCGGTTGCCCATCTCGGCGACCTGCGCCCACGCCTCAAAGCCCGAGCGGCGCATTTGGTCCACGATGCCGGCGATCACCACTCGCGCAGCCTCGGCAGACGGCCCGCTGTTGCCCGGGTACCGCAACGCGAGTTGCAGATTGCCAGCAATGGCCAGGGCCGCGCTCAAGTCCAGTTCGAACAGCACGGCGAATGCTGGATTGCGGCCAGCTTCCTCGCCCATGCGGCGAGTCAACGCCTTCATCTCGCCATTCGTCATGCAGCGCTCTCCGATCTGGCCACAGCCACCAGCAGTGGCCGGGCCATGTCTTTTCTGTCCGCTCGCGTCACGTGCGCCGACGCAGCATGATGCTGGCGGTCATGCCAAAGGTGGCACCACTGACACAGCATCGCGAGGTTCGCATCGCTGTTGTCGAAGGGATCGTGATTGAGGTGCGCCATCGTGAGCACGATGCGCTTGACCACGCGTACAGGCGTTGGAGTGACCTTCGGCGGGAACGTACGCTTGGGCATCAGCCGCTGGCCGACGTAGCCGTGCCAATCGTCGCGGCGCGAGAGACGCCAGTAGTGCAGCCAGCGCTCGACCCGACGTTTGCAGTTCGGGATTCCGCAGTGCTCGCACTTGTTGCCGGCGCGGGCGAGGATGCGCGCGCGCCGCGCGTCGTATTCAGGGCCGGAGTAGAGGTGCCGGAGTTCACGACGGATTGGCATTGGCTGGAGCCCCCATCAGTTCCGCGCCCTCGCCGCCGCCGCCGCTCTGCGAATCGAGTCCTGTTCAGCTTGCAGCGCCTCATTCACCGCGAGTTCGCTTAGACCTTCGCGCGTTTCGAAGGTGGCTTCTTGCGCCGCCGGTTTGAGGCAGAGTTCACAGATTGGACGGAACGCGCCCACGCGTAGGGCCGAGAGGTAGCCGAGCATCAACATGAACTCCAAGTGGGCATCCGTCGCGGCGCCTTCCAAATTGCCGCAGCCGAAGAGGCGATGCCCACCTGTGCAATTCAGCCAAGCAACGCGAACTCTCACGGCGTCGGCCATCAGGCGTGCGCCTCCTGCTCCTGTTCCTCGCAGCCGGCCGCGCGTAGCGCCATGCGGCGATCCCCGCCACGCGCCACGCAGTAGGCCACTGACGCCTGCATCACCTTCTCCAACTCGGCGACGCTTGCCATGTCGCGAAGGAACGCACCGGAGGGAAACTCCTCGTCGAGATTCTTGGCGAGCACTCCCGCACGGAAGACGGCGAACGCGAAGTCAACGCGCGCCCACTGTTCTGGCGTGCATTCCTTGCGCAGCGCTTCGAGCAGCTGCCCGAACCGATGCCAGTCGCGGCACTCGCCGGGCTCATGTCCTTTCGCCATAGAACCTCACGTCAGTCGCGGAAGATTGAACAGCACCATCACCCGAAGCGAAATCGCCTGATCCCGCAGCCGCGCCAGTTGCTCCTTGGTGAACCTGTCGCGGTGCGGGCGCATCTCGGCTGCCACCTCCGCGTCGAGTTCAGCTTGAGCTTCGGCATCGAGCATTTCCTTGGCCCGCTCGATCATGGCGTCTTCCTGCGTCCGCAGAGCGGCTTCAATCTCGCCGCGCGGCTTACCGTCATCGACGCTGCGCAGGATGTCGTGCAAGGCACTCAGAATCGGCCCCAGGCCCGAGATCGGGCGAACCTCGTCGATGCATCGGGCGACGTGCTTTCGCAGCGTGGCGCGCCCCTGAGCGTCAACAGCGGCCGATCCTGCGGCCGTCGTTTGGCTCTCGATCCGCGCGAAGCCGAGGACATCTTCGAGCAAAGGGTCGAGCATGCGCCAGCTATGGACCTTTGATCGACGGGCGTTCAGCCTCGCGCGGAAACGGTCAGGATTGACGCTCTCACTGCGGAGGCGGGCAAAGATCCCCTCGATCATCCCCGCTGGCGGGGGTGCCTGGATTCTATGGCCCACTGCGGCGAGCACGTCCGCCTGAAATTGAATGAACTCCACGGAAAGCCCCAAGTCCACTTGGGGATTCGGATTTGCAACAGACTTAGAATCAACAGGCTTTGCCGAAAATTCGCCCCCGGCTGCGACACTGCCGCGTATGGGGATTATCGGGTGTGGGCCGTCGCGGGGAAGCCGGAAGGTCCCCCCCGCGACTTGCTTCGACAGCTCGCAGTTTGCACCCTGCGGACAGGTTTGCGAGAGTGGGCGCGCCCGCTTTTCGCCCGGGAGAAAGACGACGACGGCGTTGGCGAGCGCGGCGGGGATCGTGACGTTGCGAGGCTCGGAGGCGGCGTTGGTGAAGGCGGCGCGGCGTGCGCCGGGTTCGACGACGGAGGCCTCGGCGTCCTCGAAGTCGGGTTCGAGGACCAAGGGCTTTGGAGTGAGCGTGCGCTTGGGCCGCTTCGGCAGCCTGCCCCAAAGCCCGAAGTTGATCTCGTAGGCGTTGGTGCGGCCGTGCCGGTGGCGTAGTAGGACTTTCCGCTCGGTCAGTTCCTTGAGCGCCGCCGCCGCCTGGTTTTCGCTCGTGCCGGAAATCTCGGCCGCCCTCGACTCCGGCAACAGAATCTCACGCGGCTTCTCCCCGGCTGTAGGCGCGCAACAGGTTCGCTCGGCCACTTCGAAGAAGAGAATCGCTTCCGTAATGGACTTGAAGGTTCGGAGAAGTTGCGCCATGCCGCGCGGGACGATGTTGAAGTTCTTGCCACAGAGTTCGCGGTAGGCGATCTCGTGCGGCGCGAGGTGGCGGCGCGGATGCGCCATCGCTGGTGCGCTCATCGACAACCTCCGCGCGCAACGAGACGATACTCGTTCGCCTTTGACGCCCCAGGGCGGCGCCCAGGAAAGTGGGTCGGATGTTCCACCCAAACCACTCGGCGCTCGATAACGTGCGCCCGGAGGAGCTTGTAAAGGGCCACCGTGATGCAGCACTTGTTGCACCCGAACTCAGCACCCAGACGGGCCACGCGCATCGGTACCCAGCCTTCGGGGTTATTGTCTTGCGCATCGACGATGCGGTTCAGTAGGCGGGCTTGGAGTTCGGTTAGCTTCAAGCCGTCGTTGGGTCGAACTGGCGATAGACGAGCCACTGCTGCGCTCATGGGCACGCTCCCTGCGGCAGCAAGCGGTACTCGCAGGTGCGAGACGGGTGGGCGTGGCCGGTGATAGCCGCGTGTTGGATTTGCACTTCTCGCCGCTCGATCACTCCGGCCTCGACCAGGACCTGAAGGGCGCGGCGAATAGAGGAGTGGTTCACGTTGTACTCGGAGCCAAAGGCGACGAGGCGAATTGGCACCCAACGGTCCGGGTAGTAGCCTTGCACGGCGAGAAGATGAGTCAGCAGGCAGGCCCTTAGGCCGCTATTCAGCTTCTGACCAACCAAGTCCAAAAACTCGTTTTCCGCGCTCATGGGAGGTCTGTTGAGCGACGCTAGGGGCGTGCGTACCGCAGTTGCGGACATGGGCGTCTTTCCTCTTCCCAATGCCTCTCATGAAGCATCAGATTTCTACTCGGTTCCTCGACCGTGACCGGACTCTACTCCGGTGCGCAGCCAATAAACCTGCCAAGAATCTTACGATGTCCGGCTGGCGCGAGGCAAGATACATTGTCCACTTTTTTTGAAAATGATCTCGGACTTTCCTGTCGGTGGGTAGGTGAATGCGCAC